>JBIIIA010000269.1:0-4893 GCA_044235195.1 Thermoflexales bacterium | reverse complement strand
GGATAGTGATAGTGATAGTGATAGTGATAGTGATAGTGATAGTGATAGTGGCTCACTATCCACTATCTACTATCTACTATCCACTTCTTTCAGAGCGCGTGCAGCGTCAGGCCGCCGTCCACCGGCAGCACCTGGCCGGAGATGAAGTTGGCCTCGGTCGAGGAAAGAAACGCGACGGCGTTGGCGATCTCGCGCGGCACGGCATAGCGCACCAGCGACGTACCTTCGTCGTCCATCATGTCCGGGTCGGTCACGCGCGTGGCCATGAAGCGCGCCGTGCGCGTCGGGCCGGGGCTGACGACGTTGGCGCGCACGCCCGCCGGCCGCAGCTCCTTCGCCAGGCAGCGCGTGTACTGCACGATGCCGGCTTTGGCCACGCTGTACGCCACTTCCGGAGAGACGGCCACGTGCGCGGCCACCGAGGCGATGTTCACCACCGCACCGGACTTGCGCGCGATCATGCCCGGCACCACCGCCTTGCACATCATGATCGTGCCGATCAGGTTGCGATTGAAGATCGCGTGCAGGTCCTCGGTCGAAATGTTCAGCGCGTCGTTCGGATTCGGCTTGCCCTTGCCCGCCGCGCCGATGTCGCCGCCGGCGGCGTTCACCAGGATGGTGATCGGCCCGAGCTTCGATTCGATCTTGTCGATCGCCTGGCGCACCTGCACGGGGTCGGCGATGTCGGCCACCACGGCAGTCGTCGCCTGCTCGTAGCGCGCCTGAATATGCTCGGCCACCACGTCGATGTTCGGCGCCTCGCCGAAGACCGAGGGGGAGTCGTAGAACTGATCGTGAATCGCCACGTCGGCGCCGAGTTCGGCCAGCCGCTCGGCGATGGCGCGGCCCAGGCCGCGGCCAGAGCCGGTCACCAGCGCGACGCTGTTGGGGGGAAGCGTTGTCATGATGGCAGATGGTAGAGCCGATGTGCATCGACGGCAAACCGCAAGCCACTCGAGATTCGCCACTCGGCCGGGGACGGCGCCTATACACGATGGCTATAATCTTGAATCATGAACGGCGCTGGGATGTCGGATGCCGATGCACCGACGGGGATGTCCGATGAGACGACGGCCGCGGCAGCATACGCAGCGGACGCAGAGGCAGCCGGGCGCAAGGCGACGATCGTGGCCGCCGTGCTTCTCGTGCTGCTGCTGACGCTGACGGGCCTGTTCATCTGGTTCCTCTGGGGAGACGACGCGCGCACCGCGAAGATCCGCGACATCGTCATCATCCTGGTCGCCTCGCTTACGGTGCTCATCAACATCGCCATCGGCGGCGTGCTGATCGTGCTGCTCTACCGGCTGCAGGACCTGACGAAGGTGCTGCGCAACGAAATCCAGCCGACGCTGGCTGAAATCAGCAGCACGGTGCGCACCGTCGCCGGGACGGCGCGCATGGTCAGCGATCAGGTTGCGAAGCCCGCGATCAAGGCAGCCGGCTTCTTCGCCGGGCTGCAGGGTGCGGCGCGCGCGGCTCGTCGCAAGTTCGACGAACGCCGCGGCGGCGTGTAGGCCGCATCGGCGGCTCATCGTATACGCAGGATATTCACGGGTATACACAAGGAGAAAAGATCATGTCCGACAACGATTCCGGAATCGGTGCATTCTTCGCCGGCGTGCTGATCGGCGGCCTCGTCGGCGCCGCGGCCGCCCTGCTGATGGCGCCGCAGAGCGGCGAGGAAACTCGCCGCACCATCGGCCGCTACGGCAACGAATTCCGCGACCGCGCGCAGGACTCGCTCGACGATGCCCGCGACCGCGCCGAGGCCACCGTGGCCGACGCCCGCCGCCGCGGCGAGCGCATCATCGAGGAAGCGCGCGAACGCGCCGAGAAGATCATGCGCGAATCGCGCGAGCGCGCCCGCGCCGAAAGCGCCGGCGACGCGCAGACCGCCGCCGGCGAAAGCTGATCGCACCACAGTGCGGATTCCTGCATGCGCTCCGACTAACGGTGCGTTCGCCGCGGGCTCGCCCGTGTGCGAACGCACCACTTCTTCCAGGAGCGCTTTCGAATGCACGACGAACTGTCGCCTGTCCGCACCTCGATTTCAACCCCGCAGCAGCACTGGACGACTTCCAGCCCTGCTGAAACTCTGACCGCCATTCGCGCCGAAGGAGACCGGCTGCTCGCCCGTCTCACATCGCAGATCGCCAGCCTCGTCGATCAGGCGGCCCTCGCCCAGAATACTTTGCGCGAATGCGAAATGCACGCGCTCTTCCTCGACGCGTGGGTCGACGACGCGCTGTACCGCGGCGACGCAAAAACCGCTCGCGCCTGCAGCGACCGAGCGCTGCTGCTGCGCGATGAGCTCGACCTGCTGATCGGCGATATGCAGCGCATCGCAGCGAACGCGCGCCGCTGCCACGATCAGGTGAACGACCTCGGCGCGCGCGTGCGCGAATAGCCGCGCTCAGCGCTCGCGTTCGACGACGATCAGGTGCTCCAGCGCGAACGCCCGCAGCGGCGTTTCGTCCAGCCCCTGCATCACCGCGCGCAGCACTCGCCCGGCCGGCCCGAGCCGCCGGATGATGTTGTCGAACCCGCCGCTGATCTGCGTCAACGCCACCACGCGCGCGCCCGGCAGCGCGAACAGACGCCGCAGCTCGCGCTCGCGATACGCACGCACGTGCGGCGCCAGTGCGTTGCGCCAGCGATCGGGCAGCCAGTTCACGAACGGGATGTTGCCGAAGCGGTAGCGGCCGCGCCAGAAGATGCCGTGCGTCTCGAACAGGTAGCGCCGGTTCGGCACGTAAATGACCGCCCGGCCGCCCGGCCGCAGCACACGCATGATTTCGCGCGCGCACGCGGCGTCGTCGGCCACGTGCTCGAGCACGTCGTTGCTGAACACCACGTCGAACGCGGCGTCGGCGTACGGCAGGCGCTCACCCACCGCCGCCGCCGTGCCGTCCACGCCCGCGCGATGCGCCGCCTGCAGCCGCTCGACTTCGATGTCGAACCCGTACACGTGCGGCGTGTAGCGACGCATCGCACTCATGTACACGCCGAGCCCGCAGCCGAATTCCAGCACGCGCCTTTCTTCGAGCGGCGTATAGCGCCGCGCCAGCTGCAGACGGCGCTCCTGCCCGGCGCGCCACACGAACGAGGGATTGCCGCGCTCGGCCGCCTTGTCGCTGATCGTGGTCATGGTCGTCGATTATCGCCGGGGCCCGTCAGTCGAAGCGATAGCCCATGCCGCGCACTGTCTGCAGGCGCACCGGATGCGAGGGGTCGGCCTCGATCTTCTCGCGCAGCCAGCGCACGTGCACGTCGATGGTGCGCGCATCTCCGTCGAAGTCGTCGCCCCAGATTTTGGAGAGCAACAGATCGCGCGTGAGCACCGCGCCGCGATTCTGCACGAGCACGGCCAGCAGGTCGAACTCGCGGTTCGTCATGCGCACTTCGGCGCCGGCGCGGTACACGCGCCGGGCGGCGAGGTCGATCCGCAGATCGCCCGACTGCAGCGTGGTCTGTCGGCGCTGCGACGGCGCACGACGCAGCGCCGCGCGCACGCGTGCGGTCAGTTCGGGCAGGCTGAACGGCTTCACCACGTAATCGTCCGCGCCGCTGTCCAGGCCGATGATGCGGTCGACTTCGCTGGCGCGCGCCGTCAGCATGATGATGCCGGGATCGCGCTCCCGGCGCAGAATGCGGCACAGCGACAGCCCGTCGAGCTTCGGCAGCATGACGTCGAGCACGCACACGTCGGGTTCGAACGCACGCGCTGTCGCCAGGCCCTCCTCGCCGTCGCCGGCGACGGCGACTTCGTATCCCTCCGAACGCAGATGCTCCGCGAGACCATCGCGCAGCAGACGCTCGTCCTCGACGATCAAGATGCGCGCCATGCTATTCGTCGCGCGGTCGGAACTGCTTGTAATCGCCCAGTGCGCCGGTGGCGGTGAAAATGACGCGCTCACACAGGTTCGTCGCCCGGTCGCCGATGCGCTCGAGGTTGTGCGCCACCCACAGCAGATACGTGGCACCGGACACCAGCTTCGGATCCTGCCCCATGTACGTCAGCAGCTCGCGCAGCACCTGGTTGTACAACGCATCGATGGCGTCGTCGTCGTCGGCCACCTTCTGAGCAAGCACAGTGTCCGAATGCAAAAACGCATCCAGCGCCGAATGAATCATGGCCACCGCCAGCTCCTGCATGCGCGGGATGTCCACCAGCGGCTTGATGAGCGGGCCCTCACCCATGCGCAGCGAAATGTTCGCAATGCCTGCGGCGTGGTCACCGATGCGCTCCAGCTCCACCGCGATGTGCAGACAGGAAATAATCTGCCGCAGGTCGCGCGCCGTCGGCTGCTGCCGAGCGATGCACTTCAGGCATTCTTCCTCGACCTTGTAGCGCAGCTCATTCACACGCACGTCGGACTCGATCACCTGCCGCGCCAACGGCGCGCTGCGTTCCTTCAACGCAAGTACGGCTTGTCGAATCTGCTCTTCGACAAGGCTGCCGATGCGCAAAACGTCCTGGCGAATGGACTGCAGCTCATGGTCGAGCGTCGATCGAGTAAAAGGTGTTCCGGCCACGCCGAGAATTATAGGAGAAAGCATGTCCCCACGCAGATTCGAACTGCGATCAGCGGCTTCGGAGGCCGATACTCTATCCATTGAGCTATGGGGACGACGCGTGGATTATACATTTTTGAGGACAGCAGACAGAGAACAGAAAAGAGGGGAGAGAAATGAGGAGTGAGAGCACTCCCTACGTCCTCTCTTCTCTTTTCTCTCTTTTCTCTTTTCTCTTTTCTCTCCCCTCTTTCCTCTTCCCTCTCCCCTCTTCCCTCTCCCCCTCTCAGGGGGACATCGTTTCGCCGTGGTTTACCTGGTACGCCACCTCACTCCCGCGGTCAGCGGTGGTCGGTCTCGGCACTGCACGAAGAGAGA
>JBIIIA010000034.1:0-15329 GCA_044235195.1 Thermoflexales bacterium | reverse complement strand
GCGTGTGCATGCTGATCACCGCGGCGATTTCACCGAGCGTGTGATCGTGATCCTTCATGTGAATGCTGATGCACGACATCATCAGCGCCATGCTGGCCTGCCCGGCCGCCATGGCCACCAGCGCCGCACGCGCAGCCGGCACTTCGCCCAGCATGCGGCGCAGCGAGCGTTCGACGCGCGCCACCGGCTTTTCTGCGTGCGCCGAATCATTCACCGTCGGCTCGAGCGCGGCCACGCGCGCAGCCAGACCACGCAGATCGAGCGCCAGCAGCACGAAGAGCGCCAGGCCGGCCGCCACATACACGGTTCCCGTGCCGTACATGGCGCCGATGTACTTCGGCAGGCCGAGGCTCTGGCCGAAATTGTCCAGGATCGGCGCGATCAGCGGGCCACCCACGGCGCCGACCGTCGCCCCCCACACCACGAAGCTGAGCGCGCGCGCGCGCCGGCTCACCGGATTCACTTCCGCGGCCGCGAAGCGCGATTGATCGAGGATGCCGCGGCCGAAGCCGATCACGACCAGGCCGATCAGAAAAATCGGCAGGCTCAGCAGCCACACGCCGGTGCCGGCGACCAGCGCGCCGAACGCGCCCAGCAGCGTGCCCAGCGTAAAAACGATGCGGCGGCCGAAGCGGGTGAACAATTTGCCCGACTGATACGCCATCAGTGCGGAACCGGCCAGCACCAGCGCCGACGGCAGTCCGCCGAGGGTGCGCTGCGCCGTCATATCGACGATCGCCAGCTGGTTGACGGCAACCGAGGAAGAATACGCGGCGGACGACAGGCTCTGCGCGATCATCAGCGCAGCGGTGACACGCAGCACAGCGCGTCGATCAGAAACATTCATTCGCGATTCAAAAAACGGAAAACGAAACTCGGCGAGTTGCTGTCCGGCCGACGCCGGAGAACAACTCACCGAGTCTAGTGCATGACCAGAATTGCGCTACTTGAGCGTGCTCAAGTACACAATCAGGTTCTTGAAATCGCCTTCGGCGATCGTGTCCTTGAAGTTCTGCGGCATGATGCCGGCAGCGCACGCACCCGTCGGGCATTCCTGCGCGATGTACGCATTCGGATAGTGAATCGCCTGGATCAGGTATTCCTCCGGCGTGGTCGCCGCAGGCTGGTCCTTCACCTTCGACTTGTAATCGTCGCTGGCAATGTGTTCGATCGCAGCCGTGTAGATCTTGTTCAGGTTCGGGCCGACCGCACCCTGCGTGCCGACGCCCTTGATCGCATGGCAGGCGTTGCAGCCAGCCTTGAGATAGACCTGCTTGCCGGCTTCCTGTTCGGCGGTCAGCGGAACCGCCGTCGGCTTCGGCGCACCGCCCGAGCCCGGAGGCGGCGGGAGGATCGCTTCGGCATCCGGCTTCGGAGACTGCGCCCAGTTGATCACGAAGCTGGTGACGTTGTTCACCTGGTCTTCGCGCAGCGGGCCGCCGTACGCTTCGGCGAACGGCGGATGCGGATCCGCCCAGTCGGCGCTGCTCTTGATCGGCAGACCCGACGCGATCACGCTGCGGACGTAATCACGCAGCGAGCCCTTGTAGCCCAGCTCCGTGAGTCGCTTACTCGGGACGATCTGCTGAATCACGCGCTGTCCATCGACCTCGCGGAATTCGATGCGACCGAGGAAAGCTTCGTTGCTGATGCCCGGGCCGACGCCTTCGATGCCGAGGCCTTCGGCGCCGTGGCAGCGCGCGCACTGTTCCTTATAGTAGCGAGCACCCTGTTCGATCAAGCGGCCGCGAAACTGCACATCGCGCTCACCAAGCGCACTGGTCATGTCCGCCACATACGTGAGCGTGCAGACGCTCAGCAGGAACAGAAATGAAACCAGGCCGGTCAGAATGCGCAGCGTGAAGCTCGGCCGAAATGTCACAATTTTCTTCAACATCGAGATAAATCCTTGCTGCTCGAAGTCGGCGGGACGAACGACTTTCGCCGCTCGCCCCGCCGACTCTTCGCTTCACGCTTAGTGCTTGTAGCCCGACTCCTTGTGCAAGTACAGGTACTTCTCGAACTTCTGCGGCACGCCCTTGGCATCCGTGTAGTCGATGAAGAGCGTGAACTTGCGCAGGTCGGCCTGAATATCCTCGATCTTCACCGAGCCGACGGCGTCCGCCGGCATGATGTTGCCGAGCGGGTCGGCCGTCGCCTTGCGCGAGCTGATTTCGCTGGCGATGTCCGCCAGCAGATGATCGAGCTCTTCGGATCCGGTCTTGACCGACGGCGAGACCTCGTGCGTGCCAGGGACCAGAGCCTCGTAGTGCATTTCCTTGACGATGCCGTGGCCTTCGTCAGGGATGAAGTGCTGGCCGACTTCCACCGCCGGGTCGCCGCCCACGTAGCCGAAGCCGGTGATCGGCACGCCCAGCGGGCGGCCGGCCAGCGACAGATACACAATCAGCGCAGTGAAGGCTGCACCGAGGCCGAGGGCGATCTTGCGATCGCCGTAGCGGCGGCTCGGATTCGGGTCGACGTACGGCACGATGAACAGCAGCGCGATCATCAGCGGGCCGACGATGACGCCCCAGAACACCTTCGGCGTCATGCCGAGCACGTTCGCGAAGAACGTATCCGCCTGCGGCAGGAACGGAAGCACATGCGGGATCTTCAGCAGACCCTGCAGCCAGTAGAAGTACCACGGCGCCACCGTGTGCAGCGGAGTCTGCTTGGGATCGGCGTGGTTCTCGAGCGGCGAGACGAAGACCGTCGCGCTGAGAATCGCCAGAATCGCGAACGTCACCGCGGCATACATGATCTCGTTGGTGGCGATGTCCGGCAGGAAGTTCACGCGCTTCTCGGGCGGAACCTTGCGGGCAGTATCCTCACCGACCGCTTCCATCTCGGGCGGAAGCGAAATGCCGAAGCGCACGACCTTGTAGTAATGCACCCCCACGAACACGATGCCGATCAGCGGGAACAGCAGCACGTGGAACAGATAGAAGCGCAGCAGACCGCCGGCGCCGATGTCCGGCGCGCCGCGCAGCAGCAGGTTCACTTCACGGCCGACGAGCGGGGCGGCATCGGCCATCGAGGTGCCGATCGTCACAGCCCAGAACGCCAGCTGGTCCCACGGCAGCAGGTAGCCGGAGAACGACAGGAACAGCGTGATGATCAACAGCACTACGCCGGTGAACCATGTGAACTGCCGTGGCTTTTTATATGACGCCGTAATGAACGTGCGACACATATGCAGCGTCACGACGATAACCATGCCCTCCGCACCGATGCGATGCAGGTCGCGCATGAACTTGCCGAACGGCACGTTCGTCATGATGTCGAGCATGTTTGCATACGCGACCGTCGGCGACGGCGTGTAGAAAATCATCAGGAACAAGCCGGTGATGATTTCCCAGGTAAAGAAAACCGCCGAGAGCAGGCCGAGGCGGAAAGTCGGATACAACGTCGTGACCGCCTCGTGATAGAAGGTCGGTCGGATGTGGTACCAGAAGCTCTCCGTGTGCGGCTTGACGCGCGGATTCGGCTTGGCCGGCGGATCACCGCGCAGCACGCCGCGCACGTCGTTCCAGGTCAATCCCGTATTCCAACGGGTGAAGGCGTCGTCGAAACGCTGCGCGACGGTCTTCTTCAGACCGACGGTGCGCAGCTGCTTGACAAGCTTCTCACCAATTACTGCCATAGTTCGTTCACCTCCGAATAGGTCATCCAAACAACGCAACTAGAAATTCGACTTGCCCTCGATCTTCGTGCCGGTATCGACGAGGATCGTCTGCGCACCGCTCGGCAGCGCCACGGCAGCACCATTTTCAGGCGACGTCACCAGCACATTGCCGGAAGCATCGAGGATTTCGAACTTGAACTTGTCCAGCGCACGCGGGGCCGGACCGGCGATGTAGTCGCCGTTCAGCTGGAACTGCGAACCGTGGCACGGGCAGGCGAAGATGCCCGCCGCATCCGACCACGGATAAATGCAGCCGAGGTGCGTGCAGATCTTGTAGAGCACGTTGACGCCCTGGTCGGTATTCACGAGCCAGAACTTGCCCACGTCGTTGGCGATCGGCGGTTTGTTCAACTCAGGCAGATCCGAAACGTTGGCCGGGATCTTGCCGCCGAACTGGCCGGGGCGGAAGCGCGGGAAGGCGAAGAAGAACGTCAGGCCGCCGAACTGAAGGGTGAACAAGGCGATCGAAGCGCCCCACACATAGTTCAGGAATTCACGGCGCGAAACGCTGCTGGCCGCAGCGACAGGAGCTTCTTCTTCCTTCTTGGCAGCCGCCGCCGGGGCAGCTGTCGCCGCAGCCGGCTTCGCAGCAGCGGGGGCGCCAGGAGCGCCGGGGGCGGCTGCCGGGCGCGGGGCACCAGGGGCACCCGGAGCGCCGGGGGCGGCTGCCGGGCGCGGGGCGCCAGGGGCACCCGGAGCGCCGGGGGCGGCGGCCGGGCGCGGGGCGCCAGGAGCACCCGGAGCGCCGGGGGCTGCGGCCGGACGCGGGGCGCCCGGAGCACCCGGAGCGCCAGGGCGCGGAGCACCGGGGGCGGCGGGCTTGGGAGCCGCCGGCTTCGGGGCTTCCGGCGTCTGTGACTCTTGCGGCTTATTCTCTTCAGACATGTCGACTTCACCTCATCTGATCAACGCACATCCGTGCAGACCATGTACACGATAAGTCCTTCGAAACGGAAACTTCGAGAGGCAATATAGCATGCCCCCCCTGTCCGGTCAGTGACGTATTGCAGTGACGCTATATGACGTTTTGCGCGACGCTACGGGCGCTGCGCCGCCAAAACTCTGCGCAAATCTTCCTATTTCTCATCGTTTCGCATTCACGACAGGTATCCAGCGGCGGTGGCAGCCAGCAGCGCCAGCCCGGCCGCAATGCGGTACCAGCCGAACGGCTTCAGGTCGCGCCGAGATACCCAGGCCAGAAAGAATTTCACGACGACGAGCGCCACCACGAATGCCACCGCCGCCCCTACACCGAACATCGGCAATGCGGCGCTGGAGATGACATCGCGGCTTTTGATGAAATCGTAAATGGTGGCGATGCCGAGGGTCGGTATCGACAAATAAAAAGAAAAGCGCAGCGCCGTCGGCCGATCGAGGCCGGCGAACAAGCCGCCGATCAGCGTCGTCGCCGAGCGCGACATGCCCGGGACGAGCGCCAGGATCTGCGCTGCACCGATCGTCAGCGCCTGCCGCAGGCTCATGCGTTCGACGTCGGTCGTGTCTCCGCGATGGTCGCGCCCTTCGACCCACAGCATCACGATGCCGCCGAAAATCAGCGCCACGCCGACCGTCGGCGTGCCGAACAGCACGCCCTTGATGAAATCCGTCGCCAGAAATCCGATCGCCGCCGCCGGCACGAACGCCGCCGCCACGTTCACCAGCACCTGCCGCGCCGCCGGCTCGCGCACCGCCCTGCGCAGCAAGTCCGACAGATCGCGCACGAAGAAGACCACCACCGCCAGAATCGCCCCGAGCTGGATGAAGATTTCGAACGTCGCCGCCACATCTTTGCCCCCGATGCTCGCCGAGAAATTCAGCAGTGCATCGGCTGCGATCAAATGCCCGGTGGACGACACCGGCAGAAATTCGGTCAGGCCTTCGACGATGCCCATCACGATGGTCTTGAGAAGCAAAAGGAGATCCATATGGACAGGGATGATAGTCGTCTATGATCGCCGCATGCTCGCACTCGTGACCGGCGCCACCGGATTCGTCGGCGCCAACCTGGTGGAGGCGCTCGGTGCGCGCGGCTGGCGCGTCCGTGCGCTGCGCCGCAAATCGTCGTCGCTCAAGGCGCTGCACGGGCTGGCATACGAAGACGCCCTCGGCGACGTGACCGACTACGACGCGCTCGCCGCGGCGTCGCGCGGGGTGGATGCGATTTTCCACGTGGCCGCCGTCGCCACGTACTGGCGCAGCGACGTGCGGCAGATGTACCACGTCAACGTCGACGGCACGCGCAACGTGCTGCGCGCGGCGCAGGCGAACGGCGTGCGCCGCGTGGTCGTCACCAGCAGCAGCGCCGCCATCGGCCGGGCGCCGTTCGGCCGGGCGCTCGACGAATCGGCGCGCTTCAACCTGCAGCCGCACGAATATCACTACGGCTACACGAAGGTGCTGGCCGAACAGGTCGTCGCCGAATTCGTGCAGCAGGGCGTCGACGCCGTCATCGTCAACCCGGCGGTGATCATGGGCCCGCGCGACGTGAATCTGATCGGCGGCAGCCTGATCACCGAGCTCGCCAAGCGCGACGTCGGATTCGCCCCACCCGGCGGCGTGGGCATGATCGACGTCGCGGACGTATGCGACGGCCAGATCGCCGCCTTCGAACGCGGAGTCACCGGCGAGCGCTACATCCTCAACGGCCACAATCTCTGGCACACGGAGATTCTCGATGTGTGCAAGCGCGTCGTCGGACGTCGCAGCCGCACGGCGAAGCTGCCGCGCGCCGTGGTGCACGCCGCCGCCCGCCCGGTCGATTTTCTGCGCCGCCTCGGCATCGACATTCCGATGAACGGCGAGCAGCTGCGCCTGGCGTGCGACACGTTCTGGTTCGACGCCGGCAAGGCGCGCGCGCAGCTCGGCCTCGGCACGCGCCCGTTCGAAGACACCGTGCACCGCACGCACGAGTGGTACAAGGCGAACGGATTCATCTGAGCAGCAACCGATGTGGCAGATCTTTCACGGCCCGAATGCTCTCGAACGCGACGATGCCGTCGGCACCATCGTCGCCCGCATGAAGAAGGACGTCGGCGACGACGGCATCGCCGAGATGAACATCGTGCGCATCGCCGCCGATGATCGCGTCGATGATCTGATCCGCGCCGCCGAGACCATGCCGGTCTTCGCCGAGACGCGCCTGGTGCTCGCGCGCAATTTCGTGCGCGCGCTCGAACGCAGCCGCTCACGCCGTCAGTCTTCCGCAGAAAAAAAAGGTGCGTCCGCAGCGGCCGGACGCGACGGCGCACGAGACGACTACGAACGCCTGATCGCCTACCTGCCCACGCTGCCGGATTCCACGCGCCTGATCTTCATCGAGGATGAATCGCTGAGCGATTCCAGTGCGCTGGTGAAGAGCGCCAAATCCGCCGGCGGGAAAGTCGAGCTGTTCTCCCTGCCGTCGGATCCCGCTGCGTGGCTGCAGAAGCGCACCGCCGCGCTGGGAGGCCGCATCGTTCCGGCGGCGGCCGCCGCGCTCGCATCGCGCATTCACCAGGGAAACAAGAACGATCGCGATCACTTCGAACAGGATGCGTCGACCTACATGTACAAGCTCGACAACGAGCTGCGCAAGCTGATCGGGTTCGCCGGTGACCGCGCCGTCGAAGCGCGCGACGTGGAAGCGCTCGTGCCGAGCGAAGACGTGGCGGACATTTTCAAATTCACCGACGCCGTATCCGCGCGCAGCGCCGGCGCCGCGTGGCAGGAGATGCGCACGATCCTCGCGCGCGGGGAACACCCGCTCGTGCTGCTCACGCACCTGGCGCGCCAGGTGCGCGTGCTGATTCAAGTGAAGGACAGCGCCGGCATGTCCAGACAGGAAATGGCCACGACCATGGGGCTGCATCCGTTCGTCGTCGACAAAGCCGCGCAGCAGGCCGATCGCTTCCGCGACGACGAACTGCCGCTGCTGCTGGAAGCGCTGCTCGACGCCGACGTCGCGATCAAATCCGGCACGATGGAGCCCGACGCCGCGCTCGATGTGATGGTGGCGACGATGTGCGGCGCAGGCGGACGCAAGACGACCGACGGCCAGCGATCGATGATGAACCGGGCATCCGATTAAGCGTCAATCCGCCGAGAGCAGTGTTTTGAGTTCATACAGCGCCGTCAGCGCCGCGAGCGGCGTCAGGCCGTTCGGATCGATCTCACGCAGCCGTGACAGCGCCGGTGATTCGGCTGCGAACATCGAGAGCTGGCCGCTCGAATCGGTTTTCTTTTTGTGCGCGGCGACGGGAATCGGCCACGGCACAGCATCCGGTTCCTCCGGTGCTGATTCGAGCCGCTGCAGCACTTCCTGCGCCCGCAGCACGACGGCATGCGGCATTCCGGCGAGCTGCGCCACGTGAATGCCATAGCTGCGGTCGGCGCCGCCGGCGACGAGCTTGTGCAGGAACACCACCTTGCCGCCCTCGTCGGCGACGGCCACGTTGTAGTTGCGCACGCGCGGCAACGACCCGGCCAGTTGAATCAGCTCGTGATAATGCGTGGCGAACAGCGTCAGCGCCGCCCGCTCGGGATGATTGTGCAGATATTCGATCACGCTCCACGCGATGGCGAGGCCGTCGTACGTGCTGGTGCCCCGGCCGATCTCGTCGAGGATCACTAGGCTGCGCGGGGTGCAGTGATGCAGGATGTTCGCCGTCTCGACCATCTCGACCATGAAGGTCGATTGCCCGGCGGTGAGCTCGTCCTGCGCGCCGATGCGGGTGAAGATGCGATCCACCATGCACAAATCCGCCGACTGCGCCGGCACGAAGCTGCCGATCTGCGCCATCAACACGATCAGCGCCGTCTGCCGCATGTAGCTGCTCTTGCCGCTCATGTTCGGCCCGGTGATGACCATCACGCGCGCGTCGGCATCCAGGTGCGCATCGTTCGGCGTGTACGGTGCATCTTTCAGCAAATGCTCGATGACCGGATGGCGCCCATCGACGATGTCGATACGGCCGTCGTCGTTGAAGCGCGGGCGCGCGTAGCGATGGCGAACGGCGACCTCGGCGAGCGACGCCGCCACATCGATGCGCGCCACGCGCTGCGCAGCGTCGAACAGCGCGCCGGCATGTTCGGCGACGCGTTCGTTCAATTCGGCCAGCAGGCGGCGTTCGATGACGGCGGTGCGCTCGTCGGCGTTGAGGATCACCGTCTCGTATTCCTTCAGCTGCGGCGTGATGTAACGCTCGGCGTTGGTCAACGTCTGTTTGCGAATGTAATCGGCCGGCGCCTGCGACGCCGTCGCCGACGTGAGCTCGATGTAGTAGCCGAACACCTTGTTGTAGCCGACCTTCAGCGAGCGAATGCCGGTGCGCTCGCGTTCGGTGCGTTCGAGGCCGGCCACCCACGTCTTGGCGTCGCGCGCCGCCAGATGAATTTCATCGAGCTCGGCGGAATAGCCCGGACGAATGAAGCCGCCGTCTTCCGCGTCGGCCTCGGGTTTGATCGCGGCGTCGACCATGTCGATCACCGGCTGCAGATTCCACGGCGCGTCCGAAGCCGGCAGCGCCGCGGCCTGCACACAGGCGGCGCGCAGATTGCGCAGGTCCTTCGGCTCGGCGATGCCGCTCACCACGCGCGTGGTCAGCCGCTCCATGTCGGGCATTCCCTTGAGCGCCTCGCGCAGCTGTGCGCGCAGCAGCGCGTCGTCGTGCAGCGCCTGCACCGCATCGAGCCGCTCTTCCACCGTGCGTCGATCGAGCAGCGGCTGCGCGGTGCGCGCGCGCAGCAGGCGCGCGCCCATCGGCGTGGCCGTGCGATCGAGCACGCCGAGCAGCGTCGCTGCGCCGCCGGCGCGCCGCCCGCCACCGGCGCGCATCGGATCGACCAGTTCCAGGTTGCGGCGCGTCACCGGATCAAGCCCCATGAACTGCGTGGTGAAGTACGTGCGCACCTGCGCAAGCTGCCGCAGCGCCGCCGGCTGCATATCGCGCAGATACGAAACGATCGCCCCGGCTGCGCGCATGCCGGACGGCGCATCCTCGAGCCCGTACGCCTGCAGCGTGCCGACCTTAAAAAGATCGAGCAGCGTCCGCCGCGCCTGGCCGATCTCGAAGCGGAACGCCGAGTACGGCGTCGTCGGACAGCGCACCGAATCGAAGTTCGGCGCATCGTCGGATTCGGAAATGATCAGCTCGCGCGGCTGGATGCGCGCCAGCTCGCGCTCGAGCTCCACGTCGCCGTCCAGCTGCGTGGCGAGAAATTCGCCCGTGGTGATGTCACAGTAGGCCAGGCCGATGGCGTCGCCGCGCACCAGCGCTGCCAGATAGCTCGGCCGCCCAGCATCGAGCAGACGATCCTCCACCACCGTGCCGGGCGTGAGCACGCGCCGTACCTCGCGCGGCACGAGGCCGTTCACCGGCTCACTGCCCAGCTGCTCGGCGATGGCGACGCGGTAGCCGCGCTCGATCAGCCGCGCCACGTATGAATCGGCCGCATGATGGGGCACGCCCGCCATCGGAATGCGCACGTCCTTCCCGACCGGGCGCGACGTGAGCACCACGTCGAGCTCGCGCGCGATCAGCTCGGCATCGGAATCGAACGTCTCGTAAAAATCGCCCAATCGAAAAAACAGAATGCAGTCGGCGTAGCGTCGCTTCAGATCCAGATACTGACGGCGAATCGGAGTTGCTTCATCCTTGACGGCGGCCATGGCCGAATTCTCGCAGAGGACGACAGAGAGTAGATAGTGGATAGTGGACATTGCCCAAACGCCCCGATATGCGAAGATACCCGCCATGCTGCGACGGCTGCTCGTTCCCTGGATGATTCTCGCGATGCTGTTCACCCCGATGCTGCGGCACGACGCCGCCGCGCTGCAGCTCGTGGAATCCGAGGACGCGCCGGCGATCATTCGTGTGCATGCACAGCCCGGGATCGACGTGAACACGTTCGCGAACGACCTCGCCGCCGAATTCGATCTGCTCGAAATGCGCGACGGCGACGACCTGTTCGTGCTCGGTGGCTCCACGACGATCGATCTGCTGCGCACGCGCGGATACGAAGCCTCCGTGCAGCGACGCATGCCTCGTGCACGGCCGGCGGCGTACTACGGCGGCTACCGCACCGTCGCCGAGCACTACGAGCATCTCGATGCCGTCGCCGCCGCGCACCCCGATCTCGCACAGCTGATCGACTACGGGGATTCCTGGCGCAAGGAAAACGGACGCGCGAACGGCCACGATCTGCGCGCGATCTGCATCACGAAGCTGCGCCCCGGCGACTGCGCGCTTTCACCCGAAACCGACAAGCCGCGCCTCTTCATCATCGCCGCCATGCACGCCCGCGAGCTCAGCGTCGCCGAACTCGCCGCGCGCTGGATCGATCATCTCGTCGACGGCTACGGCATCGACGCCGATGTCACCGCGCTGCTCGATTCCAGCGAAATGTGGATCGTGCCGCTCGCGAATCCCGACGGCCGCCACATCGTCGAAAGCGGCGGCGACACGCCGTCTTACCATCGCAAGAATGCGAATACGGTCGACGGCCCTTGCGCTGCGTACTCCCCGACGAGCCCGTACTACGCCGGCAGTCACCCCGGCATCGATCTGAATCGCAATGGTTCATGGAAATGGGAACTCCGCGTGACTGCGTCCGATGTCGCATGCAGCTCCGTGTATCGCGGTCCGTCCCGCGCTTCCGAACCGGAGACTGTGCACCTCGAAGCCCTCATCCGTACAATCTTCCGCGATCAGCGCGGGCCGAGCCTCGACGATGCCGCGCCGCTCACCACCACCGGCGCGTTCATCACGCTGCATTCGTTCGCCGATCAAGTCATCCTTCCGTGGAACTACACCACGTCGCGCCGCGCGCCGAACGACGCCGGACTGCGCGCGCTGGCTTTTCGCATGAGTGCGCACAACGGATATGAAACCGGCCAGTCCGGAGAAGTGCTGTACTCGACCAGCGGCTCCACCGACGACTTCACCTACGGCGAATTCGGCATCCCGTCGTATACGTTCGAGGTTGGCCCGGGCTACGGCTACTGTGCCGATTTCATGCCGCCGTTTTCCTGCGTCGACGAATTCTGGAACGAGAACCTCGGTGCGTTTCTCTACGCGGCCGCTGCTGCGCGCGAGCCCTACGTCCTCGCGCACGGCCCGGCGCCGCAGGCGATCGCCGTGACGGCGGCCGCCGACGGCGCAACGGTGCGCGTGCTGTTCGACGACGACGCATTCGGCACCAACGGTTTCAGTCGACCGACCGCGCAGCACGTGGTCTCCGCCGAGCTGTACCTCGACACGCCGCCCTGGGCCGGCGGCACACCCATCGCCATGCAAGTCGGCGACGGCGCGGCGGATTCGCTCACCGAAGAATTCAGCACGACCGTGCAGCTGAGCGTGCTCGACGCGGATCGCCACATCGTCTACGCGCGCGCCTACGACGCCGACGGCAATCCCGGCATCTTCGCATCCGCATGGATTACACCGGGCGCAGCGTCGGTTCTGCCGGATATCGCCACAGCCGGAATCGACGCCCGCGTCGTCGTCACCAATGCGGCCGCGATGTTACGCACCGTCGTCAGCACAACACTGCCCATCACCATCACCGCTGCACAAATGCAGATCGACGCCGACGACTTCATCAGCGACGTCATCGAACTCGCGCCGCTCGACGGCGTCGCCGACAGCGCACACGAAGTGTTCACCGGCACGATCGACGGTGCACTGCTCGCCGTCGGCCACCACACCGCTACACTTCGCGCGCTCACCGCGTCCGCCGCCTACACGCCGACGCGCGAAATCTCGTTCACCGTGCTGCCGGCGGGGTACGGGAACGTGTTCGCGCCTATCGCAGTAAATAGCAGATAGTGGATAGCAGATAAATGTTCACCAACGCACAACTCGCCCACATTTTCGAAGACATCGCCGATCGCCTGGAAATTCAGGGCACGGAGAATCCGTTCGCCATTCGCGCATATCGCGCAGCGAGTGAAAACATCGCCGCGCACGGGCGCGCACTGAGCGATCTGTATCGCGAAGGCGGCCCGGCAGCGCTGCACGAGGTCAAGGGCATCGGCAAGGAAATTGCGAAGAAGATCGAGTCTTTGCTGAACACCGGCGCGCTGGAGTTCTACGAACGCCTGAAGGCCGAGGTGCCCGACGGCGTCGTCGCGATGCGGCGCGTGCCCGGCGTCGGGCCGAAGCGCGTGCACGAATTCTGGAAGACGCTCGGCATCGAATCGATCGATGCGCTGGAAGCAGCCGCACGCGCGGGCAAGCTGCGTGAGCTGCCGAAAATGGGCGAGAAGGCCGAGCAGAAAATTCTCGATGGCATTCAATCGCTGCGCCGCACCGCCACCGGACGGCTGCGCATCGATCAGGTCATGCCGATCGCCGAGCAGATCATCGCTGCGCTGCGCGACGTTCCCGGCGTCGAAAAGCTGGAATATGCCGGCTCGCTGCGCCGCAGCCGCGACACCATCGGCGACCTCGACATCCTCGTCGCTTCCCACGATCCGGAACCGGTCATGCTCGCCTTCCGCACGCTGCCGATCGCCGCGGAGATCGTCAACGCCGGCGCGACGAAATCCACGATACGCACGCGGGAAGGGTTGCAGATCGACCTGCGCGCCATCGATCCGACTGTGTGGGGCACGGCACTGCAGTATTTCACCGGCAGCCAGATGCACAACGTCAAAGTGCGCGAACATGCACAGAAGCTCGGCCTGTCGCTGAACGAATATGCCGTCACCGACGTGCGCCGCGGCGAAACGCTGCACTTCACCGAGGAAGCCGCGGTGTACGCCCGGCTCAACATGGCGTGGATTCCACCCGAGCTGCGCGAAGATCGCGGCGAAGTCGAGGCCGCGCTCGATCTCGGGCCGCATCGCGTCGTCGCACCGGATCTGATCACGCTCGCCGATCTGCGCGGCGACCTGCAGATGCACACCACCTGGAGCGACGGCCAGCTCGACGTGATGGGCATGGCGCGCGAAGCAATTTCGCTCGGCTACGAATACATCCTCATCACCGACCACAGCGTCGGCGTCAACGTCGTGCGCGGCGTGACGGCCGAGCAGGTGCGCGCGCAGGGCGCAGAAATTGCGAAGGTCAACGCCGCGCTCAAGAAAGAGAAAATCAAATTCACCGTGCTGCACGGCGTCGAGTGTGAAGTGCACACCGACGGCGCGCTCGACCTGCCGGACGACGTGCTGGCGCAGTGCGACCTTGTGCAGGCCAGCGTGCACACGATGCTGAATTCACCGCGCGACAAAATCACGGCGCGCGCGCTGGCGGCGATGGTGAACCCGCACATCGACATCCTCGGCCATCCGTCCGGCCGGCTGATCAATCAGCGCGAAGGCGCCGATTACGACTGGGAAAAGATTTTCGCCGCCGCACTCGAGCACGACGTCGCGCTCGAGATCAACGCCAACCCGACCCGCCTCGACCTCAACGATGTGCTCGCCCGCCGCGCCTCCGAACTCGGCTGCAAATTCACCATCAGCACCGACGCGCACAGCGCCGCCATGCTGCGTCACATGCGCTACGGCGTCGGCGTCGCCCGCCGCGCATGGATCACGCCGGCACAGGTGATCAACACGTGGCCGCTGGCGACGCTGCTGAAGTGGACGGGGAAGAAGTAAATAGTGAATAGTAGATAGTGGACAGCCATCGTTGAGTGTGCGAGTCCACTATGACTATCTGCTATCCACTATCTACTATCATCCCCGCCGTGAGCAATCCATTCACGCGCGCCATCGCGGCGACGCTGCGCGAGCGACGGCTGCGCGAATTCATCACTCTCTGGGATCCGATCGAGGCGCTGATCGTGCGCGTATATCGCGGCGCTGCTGCCACTCCGGCGGACGAACGCGAGTACGCCGCGCTGCGACCGCGCGCGCAAAAAGTGCACGCCCATTTCCGCGACGCGCTCGCCCCGCACTGGCGCACGGCCAAGGTCGCCGGCGCGCCGGCGACCGAAGATCCCTTCGCCGCGCTGCTGCGCCGCGAATCCGCTGCCGCGTTTCTCGGCGACTGGCCGGCCATGCAGGCGCTGCCCGCCGCGCGTGAGGCGCTCAACAAACTGATCCTCGAGGTGCAATCGTGAGCGGTGCATGGCGTCGCATCACGAACGAGGACGAGTGGCGCAATGCGCTGGCAGCGCTGCCATCGCCGCACGTGCTGCAGTCGTGGGCGTGGGGCGAGCTCAAATCGCGCTGGGGATGGACCGCGCAGCGCTGGCTGCTCGACGACGGCGGGCCGGCATGCGCCGTGCAGGTGCTGCGCCGTCCCCTCGGGCCGCTCGGCATGCTCTATGCGCCCAAAGGGCCTGTCGCACGCGACGCCGCCGCCTACGAGCGCGGGCTGGCGCACCTCGAACATCTCGGCCGCACCCAGCGTGCCGTCTGGGTCAAGGTCGACGGCGACCCGCCCGCCGTCGATTCATCGAGCTGGACGACAGAGGCGCTCGACGCCGTGCGCAGCGCACTCACGCGCCGACGCTGGCGTCGCTCCCCCGAACCGGTGCAGTTCCGCAACACCATGCTGACCGACCTGCGCGCCGACGACGACGCGCTGCTGGCGCAGATGTCGTCGAAGTGCCGCTACAACGTGCGCCTCGCCGAGCGCCGCGGCGTGCAGGTGCGGCGCATCACGCCGGTCGATGGACCCGACGCCGCGCTGCTCTACGACATGTACGCCGA
>JBIIIA010000033.1:0-15350 GCA_044235195.1 Thermoflexales bacterium | reverse complement strand
GCCGCCGACGCCGGCTCGCTGTCGCTGCGCAGTCGCACCGGAGAAACGGTGACGCAGACGGTCGACGGCAACGTCGTGCGCGCCGCGATTTCGCTCGCGCAGCCGGCGACGCGCGACACACGCGTGACGTTCCGTCTCTCCGGCGACGACGCCCCGGCGGCGGAGTGCCTCGTCCGCAGCGGCCAGTCGAGCTGCGAATCGCCGGACATCGACACGCTCGGCTGGCGCTGGGCAGGCAGCAGCCACGCGGTGATCGCCGAAATCGACGACGGCGCGCCGATCGAAGCGCCGATCACCGTGGCGCCGCGGCCGGTCGTGCTCGTGCACGGCTTCAACTCAAGCCACGAAACCTGGGCGCCGTACCTGGGCGCGAACGGCTTCCTCGCCCAACGCGGCATGCAGGGCTTCGCCGTCGGCGACGGCCGCGCATCCGGTGTGCTGGACACCGGCACCATGACGGACCCCCGCAGACGCACCAATTCCCTCACGCAGAACGCGGCGATCCTCGCCGAATACATCGACGGTGTGCGGCGACTCACCGGAGCCGAACGTGTCGATGTCGTCGCACACAGCATGGGCGGCTTGATCACGCGGCAGTACCTCGATCGCTTCGCTGCGGAGGGCAGCGTTGCGCAGCTGCTCACGCTGGGCACGCCGATGGCCGGCACCGACTGCGCCGTGCTTCCGGCTTCACTCGGCCTGCTGCTCCCGGCCACGATCGAAATCCAGCCGCACTACGTCACCGACATCGTCAACACGCGCATCACGCAGCGCCGCGGTGCGCGGTTCTACCTGCTCGCCGGCACTCCGCGGCTATCTGCGATACAGAGCCCGTGCGCCGATGCTCCGTCGGATCTCGTCGTCTCTTCGAACAGCGTGCGCGGCATTCCCGCATCCGTCAGTGAGCTCCCCGCACTGCATACGGACATGACCGGATCGCGCGAAGTCTTCGACCAGTTCGTCGCGACGAAGCTGATGCGGCCGCGCCGAGAATGGGCCGCGCCGCAGCAGCTGGAGGACGCACGCGCCGATTCCGCACGCCAGTTCACGCGCGTGCACACCGGCCACCTCGATCCGGGCAGCAGCGCCGAAGTGGTCATCGACATCGAGCCCGGCGTCGCCGTCGCTTCGTTCGCGCTTTACGACACATCACGCACGCTCGACGTGGCCGTCACCGGCGCATCCGGAAAGACCATCACGCTCGATGTGCAAAAGAACGGGCTGGTGCGCGTCGAGGATCCGAGTTCGCTCCTCTATCTCGGCTACGGCTTCGAAAATCCCAAGCCGGGCAAATGGCGCGTCACGCTCTCCACGACGCCGCGCACTCCGTCGACCGGCGCCGATTTCGCCATCACCGCGCAGTTTCACGGCGGCGCACAATTGCTCGCCGAGACCGACGCCACGGTCGTCCGTCAGGGCGAGTACATCGTCGCGCGCGCGCGCCTGACGCGCGATGGGAAGCCGCTGGAGATGCGCTCGGCGCGCGCCGTGCTGCGCGACGCCGAGTCCGTGACGACCACGCTCGACATGCCGATCGAAAACGGCATCGCTGCGATCCGCTTCGTGCCGACGAAAAGCGGCGCCCACATGGTGAGCATCGAAGTCGCCGGCGTCGACGCGAGCGGCGCGGACGTCGATCGCAGCGCGTTTCTGGCGTTCGAGGTCGAGCCGCCGTCATCCGCGCCGTGGCGCGGCATCTTCGCCATCGCCGCTGTGGTCGCCGTCCTCGCCGGCGCAGCGGTGATCGTGATCGCACTCGCACGCCGGCGCAGGCGTTAATCGTCGGCCGCCACCGTCCGACGAATGAGGGCGGCGAACGCATCCACGTCCTCTTCGCGCGTGTCGAACGAGGTCATCCAGCGCACTTCGGCGGTCGGCTCGTCCCACACGTAGAAGAAGTGCTGCGCCTGCAGCGCGGCGATGTGCTGCCGCGGAATCACGGCGAACACGGCGTTCGCCTGCACCGGCTGGGTGAGCCGCACCTGCGAGACGTCGGCCAGCGCCGTCGCCAGCCGGCGCGCCATGGCATTCGCGTGCAGTGCGTTGCGCCGCCATAGATCATCGGTCAGCAGCGCTTCGAACTGCACGGCGATGAAGCGCATCTTGGATGCCAGCTGCATCGACTGCTTGCGAATAAATTTGTAGCGCTGCGCCAGCTCCGGCCGAAAGAACACCACCGCCTCGCCGCCCATGAGGCCGTTCTTCGTGCCGCCGAAGCTCAGCACGTCCACGCCGCACGCGCCGGTGATGTCGCGCAGCGACAAGCCCAGGCTGGCCGCGGCGTTGCTGATGCGCGCACCGTCCATGTGCAGCGCCATGCCATGCCGATGCGCGCACACCGCGATCGCCCGGATTTCGTCGGGCGTGTACACCGTGCCGAGCTCCGTCGACTGCGTGATCGACACGACCGACGGCTGCGCGTGATGCTGATCCCCCACGCCGAACACGTGCGCCTCGATCGCCTCCGGCGTGAGCTTGCCGTCTGGCATCGCCACGTCGATCAGTTTGCCGCCGGTGAAGCGCTCGGGGGCGGCGCATTCATCGACGTTGATGTGCGACGTCTTCGTGCAGATCACCGCTCCGTAGCTCGGCATCAGCGCCTGCAGCGCGGTCACGTTCGCGCCGGTGCCGTTGAACACGAAAAAGATTTCCGCTTCCTCACCGAGGTGCATGCGCATGCGCTCGACGGCGCGCGTAGTAAATGCATCGTCGCCGTAGCCGCGCACATGGCCGGCGTTGGCGTCGACGACGGCGCGCAGGACGTCGGGATGCACGCCGGAATTGTTGTCGCTGGCAAAACTGTGTCGTGGTTTCATGCTGGTATCATCCCGCACGTCATGGCGGTCCGTGAACGAAATCAGTATCTCGATATGGTCGTCGAACTCGTGCGCGAGCACTTGTTCGAAAGCCTCGACGACGATGCATTGTGCAAAGACATCTGCGCCGTCGTCGCCATCAACCTGCGCAAGACGCACGAGGACAACGAGAACAGCGCGCGCTCCTGGGACAAGAAGCACTTTCATGTCAAGGCGGACGAGCTGCGCCGCGACGGCGCATGGGCGCTGCCGATGAGCAACGCCGCCGAGGCGCTTGCCTACGCCGGGCGCAAATTCTCCGGCGACGACGCCGAACGGCTGCTCGGCATGCTGCCGGAGGACCTCGAAATGCCCAAGCGCAGGCGCTTCAAGGATCTCGAGATGCTGCGCGGCGCGGCCGCCGCCGCGCGCCGCACGGTGCTCAAGAAATAGCGCGGCCGCTCCGCACGATCTCGCTGCGCAGAAATTCGGCCGCCGCCGGCGCCAGCAACAGCACCTCGACGGTGTTCCAGTAGAAGTGCAGATCGAGGCGCGTCGCCGTCGTCAGGCCGGGGATGCTGCACAGAAATGTGCCCTGCGTCCACGCGCTGCGCGCCAGCCAGCCGTCCCGGCCGAAGATGCCCGGCAATCCCTGCGCCGTCACGTCGGTCACCCCCAGCGCCCGCAGCTCGCCGAGCACCAGCAGATGCCGAGAGAACGTGTAGGTGTGCTCCACCGCATGCACCGCGGACACCACCAGCAGCACCCACGTCCACCAGTTGCGCACGCCGTTGCGCATCAGCGCCGCCACCGTGATCAGCACCGCCCAGTTCCAGACGAAGTGCACCACCTCGGCATTCGCCGGTGACACCAGCCCGACCGACTGTCGCATCGTCCAGAACAGCACGTGATACTGAATCCACTGCACGACGTGCTCGACGGTGTGCAGCCCCTGCACGGTCAGCAGCGCACCCAGCAGCATCGTGGCCCGGCCGAACAGGCGCTGATCCGCGCGCCATTTCACCACGCCGATCGGCAGCATCCCGACCAGCACCAGCAGCGTGGCCGCCCACAACGGAAAGACGCCGAAGTACACGCCAAGCGCCGCTGCGCTCAGCGCCGCGAGGAACGCCGCGAGCACCGGTTTGCGCAGCTCGCGCGGATCGAGCACATGCAGCAGCGCCGACCACCCGCGCAGATCCGGGCGCCATCCCACCGACGTGTGTATTCGTTCGATCTGCATCCTGCGTCATTCTCCTTCGCGTTCCACGCGCAGCACCTGCCCGACGTCCACGTCCGCCACCTGCGTCGCCGCGCCATCCGGCCAGACGATGCGCAGCGCTTCGATTTTCGCCTCGCGCGGCACGCCGAAATGCACCTCCGGCGCATCGCTGCCGAGGTAGCCGCTCATGTTCCGCACGTCGCGCCGCAGCACGCCCTGCGACGTGTGCAGTTCCAGCTGCGCCCCGATCGCGCGCGCGTTCGCCGCGCCGTCCCAGCGCAGCTCGACGATCAGGCCGCCGCCCGCGCTGCACAAGCGATTCTCGTAGAGCCGCGCCGAGCTGCGCAGATTGCTCACGACGATGTCGAGGTCGCCGTCGCGGTCGATGTCGACCGGCAGCATGCCGCGCCCGCTCTCCGTCGCGTTCAGCCCCCAGTCGGCCGCCTCGAATCGCCCGCCCGCAACGCCGCGATAGGCGCGGTTCTCTTCGACCAGCGCACCGTCCGCGAGATGCCGAAACAAATCCACCGCGATCATGCCGTTCACGATGTACAAGTCCTGCACGCCGTCGTTGTCGAAGTCGCCGAAACGGCCGGCCCAGCTCCACCCGCTGGCGTCGATGCCGCGCCACGCCGCCTCGTTGCGCCACGCGCCGGCGCCGGCCCGCCGCAGCAGCACGTTCGCCGTCAGCTGCGGGTCGTTCACCGTGAGCTTCTGCTCGGTGACCTGCATCATCGGCAGCCAGCGCGCCAGATTCTGCGGCGACGTGTCGCTCGGATTCATGTCGGTCGTGAACAGCGCCTGGTCGCCGTCGATGTCCGCCCAGTCGATGCTCATCGTGCTGTGCGAAGTCACGGCGAACCAGTCCTGGCGCTGCCGCCACTCGGTGCCGTCACGCAGCCAGATCTGATCGTGCGCGTCGAAGTCGTTGCCGATCCAGATGTCGCGGCGGCCGTCGCCGTTCAAGTCGACCAAGCCGATCGCCAGCGCCTCGGCTGATTCCGCGAGCTTCTGCGCGCGATAGCCGTCGCCGACGCGCTCGTAGTAGTACACGCCGCCGTGCGCCTCTTCCTCGCGCGCGGCGTAGCCCTCGCGCTCCAGTTCGGCGTGATACGACGCGCCGACGATGTCGAGCGCGCCGTCGCCGTTCAGATCGGCGAAGGAAAGCGTGTACGCGAAGTGGTCGTTCGGCAGCAGCGGTGTGCGCTCGAAGGCGCGCGCGCCGCGGTTGCGCAGCAGCACCGGCGCGCCGTAGCGGCTGGTGAACACCACGTCCAGCCGCCCGTCGGCGTCGACGTCGACGACGAGCGCCGCGCGCGTGTTCGCTTCGGGCAGCGGCTCGTCGCGAAACTGCGGCTCGGCAGCGCCGGGGCGCGAGTCGTTCCACAGGATCTCGCTCTGGTTGTCGACGCTGGCGAACACCAGGTCGATGCGCCCGTCGTCGTCCAAGTCGCCGGCTGCGACGCCGGCGCCGTTCGACAGATACGTGCGCATGTCACGCACACGCACGCCGGTGGAAAACGGCAGCACGTGCTCGACGAATCGTGACGTGCACGCCGCCGCGGGCTGCAGCGGCGTGCGCACGACGCGCGCCGAAGCGATCGGCTGCGGCGTCGGCAACGCCTCCGGTGTGGAAGCGCACGCCGTCGCCGTGAGCACTACGCAGATCGTCAGGGCCCTGCGCATATCGCAACGCTCAGCCCTTCATCCCCGTCGTGGTGATGCCTTCGATGAAGCGACGCTGCGCCAGGAAGTAGGCGATGATGATCGGCACGGTGATGATCGTGCTGACCGCCATGAGATACGGATACACCAGCGCCGTCGTGCCGGTCTCGCCCGTCATGCGCCGCAGAATGCCGACGCCCAGCGCCAGTGGATACATGTCTTCCTTGTTGATGTAGAGCAGCGGGCCGAGGTAATCGTTCCACGCGCCGAGGAACTGGAACAGTGCCACCACGATCAGCGCCGGCCGCGCCAGCGGCAGGATGATGCGGAACAAAATGCCGAACTCGTTCGCCCCGTCGATGCGCGCCGCGTCCGACAGCTCCTCCGGAATCGTCAGGAAGAACTGCCGCAGCATGAAGATGAACCACGGGCTGCCGAAGATGCCCGGAATCACCAGCGGCAGATACGAGTTCAGCCAGCCCAGCGTCTTGAACGTGATGAACAGCGGCACCATCACCACCTGGAACGGAATCATGATCGTCGCCAGGCACAGCCCGAACAGCAGATCACGCCCCGGCCAGCGCAGCCGCGAGAAGCCGTACGCCACGACCGCCGACGACAACGTCACTAGGATCGTCGACGGCACCGCGTAATACACGATCGAGTTGATCGCGAATCTGGTGAAGTTGAACTTCGTCCAGCCGTTGATGAAATTTTCCGGATGCGCCGGATTCGGAATCCAGATCGGCGGCACCGTGTAAATCTGCGGGTCGTCCTTGAGCGCGGACGAAATCATCCACAGGAACGGCACGAAGAAGCTGAACGCCAGCGCCAGCAGCAGCCCGTACTTGATCACCTCGATCAGCACACCGCTGATCGTCACATGCGACCGACGTTCGGACTTGGACAAGGCTGCATTCACTTCTCACCTCCGTAGTACACCCAGCGCGCCGACGAGCGGAACATGATGATGGTGAACACCACGATCACGATGAACAACAGCCACGCCAGCGCCGAGGCCTTGCCCATGCGCAGGTACGTGAATGCGTTGCGATACATGAACATCGTGTACATCTCGGCCGATTTGCTCGGGCCGCCGTTGCCGAACAACAGCCACGGCATCGTGAAGTTCTGAAAGCCGGCGATGAACGCGATCACCGTGTTGTACAGAATCGCCGGCGTGCAGATCGGCAGCGTGATGTTCCAGAATTTCTGCCACGCGTTCGCGCCGTCGACGGTCGCCGCCTCGTACAGCATGCGCGGCACATCCTGCAGCGCCGCCAGGAAGATCACGATCGCGCTGCCCTGCGCCCAGATATGGATGGCGATCAGCGACGGCTTCACCAGATCCGGATTCGACAGAAACGGCACCGTCGGCCAGCCCATCTGCTGCAGGAAGCCGTTCACCGCGCCGTACTGAATGTTCAGCAGGAACTGCCAGATGGCCGCCGTCACCACCGCCGGCACGATCGACGGGAAGAAGAAGATCGCGCGAAACCACGATCGCCCCACCACGCGCGTGTTCAGCAGCGTCGCCATCAGGAACGCCGTGATCACGCCCAGTGGCGCGCTCAACCCGACGTAGATCAGCGTGTTGCGAATCACCAGGCCGAAGTCCGCGTCCTCGGTGAACAGCTCGTTGAAGTTGCCCAGCCCGATGTACACCGGCGGCCGGATCAGGTCGTAGCGCGTCAGGCTGAAATACAGCGAGCTGATCAGCGGCCACAAAGTCAGCGAAAGAAATCCCAGCATCCACGGAGATACGAACATCAGCCCCAGCAGCAGATTGCGTCGCTGCATGCTGATCTCGCTCGTCGAGCGGCGCTTGATCGGTTGACTTGTCATTCCACACTCCCTCGTATGCTCGCCCGGCGCTGCTGCACGCCGGAACGACGACTTCCGACGACTCGTCGACTCAGCGACGTTCGGCGCTCGGCGCGCGCAGCGGCGCGATCGGCTGCAGGATGCGACGACGCGCCGGCGTCAGTCGGTCGAGCAATGCGTCCGAATACGTGTAGCCGCGCCGCGTCGCTCCCCATGAGCCGCCGTAGCGGTAGATCGCCACGCGCCGTTCCCCGGGATTCGTACGCAGCGCCGAGCCGTGCGCCAGCGCATCCACGAACAGCAGCGCGTCACCAGCCTTCAAATGCATCTCCATCGCGCCTTCCACCGCATCCATCGCGCCGCGCTCCATGAAGCCGCGCCGAAATGCCGGATGCTCCAGGCTCGAATGATGACTCCCCGGGATGACCATCGTCGCGCCGTCGCCCGGGCCGATGTCGTTCAACGCCACCAGCAGGTTGACCTGCCCGCAGTGAAAACGGCCGCGCGTGTGGCGATACTGCGTGCGCACGATCGCTTCGTGCCCGCCGGAATGAATCGGCAGGAAGCCGCCCGTCGCTCGGATCGTGGCGAAGCATTCGTCGATGTACAGGCCGTCGACGAACGTGCCGGACTCCCCGCAGTATTCGCGCATGTGATCGATCCACCGCGGATGATCGATCAGCCGCTCGAACGCCTCACCGGCCTCGACGATGTTCTGCAGCTCAGTGCCGTTCGCGTAGAAATTGTCCGCGCGATGCACGTTGCCGCGCCATTCCTGCGGTGCCAGATCTCGATATCGATCGAGCGTCGCATTCAGTTCGGCCAGGTGCGCCGCGTCGACGGCGCCGTCGAACACCAGATATCCACGCAGATCGAACAGGTAGTTCTCGAGCTCGGTCGGCATATCGGATCTCGCTGTTTGTCCGGCTCCGTCGTACTCTTCGGGCGCACGTCCGGCTTTCCTGCATCGGAAAGCCGGACGTGCACTTCGAAGATGCCCACGATGGGCTCAGTGCGTTCCAGTCTTTAGTAGCCCTGGTTCTTCCACTCGGTGTCGGCGCGCTTCTGCACTTCGGCAGCCGCGTCTTCCGGCGTCATCTGGCCACGCGCGATCTTGTCGCGCATCTCGGCCAGCTGCGTGTTCACGAACCAGTGGATCGGGCTGCGGCGCGGGCGGCGCAGCGTCTCGTCGGCCTTGGAGACCGAGTCGAAGTAGAACTGCAGGCCCGGATACTCGTCGCCCTTCACCGTGCTGTAGAACCCGGCGCGCGCCGGCAGCCAGCCCACTTCCTTCCAGATCGCCGCGGCTGCCACGTCCGAGCCGCAGAAGAATTCCGCCAGCTTGAACATGCCCTCGACGTTCTTCGCGTCCTTCGGGAAGATCACGTAGTGCGCGTTGAACATCTGGATCTTCTTGCCCGCGCGGCTCGCCGGCACCGGCGCCCACGTCGCCATGTTGTTCGCCGCCACGTCCGGCTTCTGGATCTTGGTCTCGCCCGGATGCCAGTAGCCCTCGATGATCATCGCCTGCACCTTCGTGTTGAACGAAGCGCCCCAGCCGCCGTTGCCTTCCACCTGGCGCAGACCGGCCAGCTGATCCGGGCCGGCGACCTTGATGAACTCGGACGTGAGCCGCAGATGCTCGATCATGCCGGCGTTGTTGATGTCGTGCTTGCCGGCGTCCTCGTCGTACCACGTGAAGCCGTACGACGTCGCCGCGAAGTCGGGCTCGCCCGCCATCGCGTCATACGGGTCGAGGCCGATCTGCTTCAGGTTGCCCGAATCGTCCTTGATCGTCAGCTTCTTGTGCCACTCGAGCAGGTCTTCCCACGTCGCCGGCGGCGCCGCCGGGTCGAGGCCGGCCGCCTTCACCAGCTCGGCGTTGTAGTTCAGGCCGTAGTTCGGGCCGCCTTCGAGGCCCGGCAGGCCGTACTGCATGCCCTTCCACTGGCCGTTCGCCCACGGATCCGCCAGGAACTGATCCTGATTGATCTTCTGGCTGGCCTTCACCAGGCTGCTGATGTCGGTGCAGCTGCCCTTGGCCATGAACTGCACGTAGTCGACGTTCGACGCGCCGTCCGGCGGCGTGCCGCCGGCGATCGCCGTCAGCATCGCTTCGGCGTTCACGCTGGGCTTGAACTCGAAGGTGTTGCCGCCGAGCGCTTCCTTGAACTCGTCGGTCTTCTGCAGCGATTCGACGGCGGGCGTCAGGTTGCCCCAACCCACCCACCACTGCACCGGCGCGCCGGCGGCGGCAGGAGCAGGAGCTTCGGTCGGCGCAGCCTCGGCGGGCTTCTCTGCCGCAGGGGCTTCTGCAGCCGGAGCCTCGGCCTTCGGGGCCTCAGCGGCGGGGGCGGCCGGCGCGGCGCCGCATGCGGCCAGCGTAGCGCCGGCGGCGGCCAGCGCACCTACGCGCAAAAATGCGCGGCGTGAAATTTGCTTGCTCATCTCTGTCTTTCCTCCTGGTTTGCTGTCGTACTCTTCGTCACGTCTTCCCGGACGCTTTCGGCTCGTCGGTTGTCTGCGACGGAGTTGCAAGTCGGCGCATTGTTGCACAACCCGGCAATCTGGCAAGTCCTGCACTCGATCCGTAACGTCGGCTTGACGAGAAACTCATCCGATCATAATATGACTTTATCCGTATGGCAACTTCTCTCCCCCTCGCATCGTCCACGCAGAATCTCGCCGGCTCGTGGGCCGTGCAGCTCGATCCCTCCGGCAAAGGCGTCTATTACCGCTGGTTCGATCGCGCGCTCGAACAGTCTCTGAACCTCCCCGGCTCGCTGCAGGCGCAGGGCTTCGGCGACGATCCCACCCCGCTCACGCGTTGGATCGGCGATGTCGTCGATCGCGACTGGTTCTCCGAACCGCGCTACGCGCCTTATCGCAGCCCGGAAAATTTCAAGCTGCCCTTCTGGCTGCAAACTGAAAAGCACTTCCGCGGGCGCGCCTGGTACCAGCGCCGCATTCACATTCCCGAGGCGTGGCGCGGCCGCCGCATCACGCTCTTCCTCGAACGCCCGCACTGGGAGACGCGCGTCTGGCTCGACGATCAGTGCCTCGGCGCGAACAACAGCCTCTCCGCGCCCCACGTCTACGAGCTGCCCGCGCACGTCGAACCAGGCGAACATTTCCTCACCATCCGCGTCGACAACGAGATGATCGTCGATGTCGGCTCGAATGCGCACAGCGTCTCCGAGCACACGCAGAGCAACTGGAACGGCATCGTCGGCCGCATCGAGCTGCGCGCCGGCAGCCCGGTGTTCCTCGACGACGTCCGCATCTTCCCGAACGCCGCCGCTCGCAGCGTTCGCGTCGACGCCCGCATCCGCAGCACGCTCGCCCACGAAGCGCAGGTGGCGCTGCACGCGGCATGCGGCGCCGCGCAGTTCTCCGAGCGCCTCGCCGTCGCGCCGGGCGAGTCGCGCACGATTTCCTTCGAACTCGCCCTGGGCCCGGACGCCGCGCTGTGGGATGAATTCACGCCGCACCTGCACGATCTCGCCGTGCGCCTGGCCGGTGATTCCGCCGGCATCGATCTCGCCGACGAACGCGCGCTGCGCTTCGGCCTGCGCGACGTCGGCGTCGTCGGCACGCAGATCGCGATCAACGGCCGCCCGACGTTCCTGCGCGGCACGCTCGAGTGCTGCATCTTCCCGCGCACCGGCTACCCGCCCACCGACGTTGATTCGTGGCGCCGCATCTTCGCCGTCGCCCGCGCGCACGGCCTGAATCAGCTGCGCTTTCACTCGTGGTGCCCGCCCGAGGCCGCCTTCGTCGCCGCCGATGAAGCCGGGGTCTATCTGCAAATCGAATGCCCGGTCTGGGCCAATCAGGGCGCGACCATCGGCGAGGGCGGGCCGCTCGATGCATGGATCTACGAGGAAGCACATCGCATCGTGCGCGAATTCGGCAACCATCCGTCGTTCATCATGATGGCGCACGGCAACGAGCCGGCCGGCCGCATCCACGAATTCCTCGGCCGCTGGGTGAGTTACTGGTCGCACTTCGACCCGCGCCGCCTGTACACCAGCGCCGCCGGCTGGCCGATCCTGCCCGAAAACCAGTACCACAACATCCCGGAGCCGCGCGTGCAGGCGTGGGGCGAAGAGCTGCGCTCGCGCATCAACGCCCGCCCACCCGAGACGCTCACCGACTACACGGACTGGGTGCGCAGGCTCGACAAGCCGATCGTCAGCCACGAGATCGGCCAATGGTGCGCCTACCCGAACTTCGACGAAATCGAGAAATACACCGGCGTGCTCAAGGCGCGCAATTTCGAAATCTTCCGCGATTCGCTGCAGGCCAATCACATGGGCGACCAGGCGCACGATTTTCTGATCGCCTCCGGCAAGCTGCAGACGCTCTGTTACAAGGAAGACATCGAGTCCGCCATGCGCACGCCCGGCTTCGCCGGCTTTCATCTGCTCGACCTGCACGATTTCCCCGGCCAGGGCACCGCGCTGGTCGGCGTGCTCGACGCGTTCTGGGAATCGAAGGGCTACGTCTCGGCCGAGGAATACCGCCGCTTCTGCGACGCCACGGTGCTGCTGGCGCGCATGCCGAAGCGCTACTGGCGCAGCAGCGAGACGTTCGAGGCGCGCCTCGACGTCGCCCACTTCGGCGCGGCGGCGCTGTCGGACGCCGTCGCCTCGTGGCAGCTCGTCGATGACGCCGGCGCCGTCGTCGCCCGCGGCGAGCTGCCGCCGCAGCAGGTGCCGATCGGCAACGGCACGGCGCTCGGCGAGCTGCGCATTCCGCTGGCCGGCCTGACCCCGGCGCGGCGCTATCGCCTCGTCGCGGCGCTGCCCGCCGCGAACAGCGAGAACGACTGGGACATCTGGGTGTTCGCCGATCGGGTCGATGCCGCGCCGCCCGCCGACGTCTTCGTCGCGCACGCGTTCGACGACGCCGCGCGCGCCCGCCTGGCCGCCGGCGGCAAGGTGCTGCTGCTGCTGCCGCCGCAGTCGGTTCGCACGACGTCGACCGTCGGCTTCTCCAGCGTGTTCTGGAACACGTCGTGGACGCGCAAGGCGCCCGGCCGCGCCGTCGTCGGCCAGCTGTCGCCGGGCAAATCCGCGGCGAAGGGACAGGCGCCGCACACGCTCGGCATCCTGTGCGATCCGCAGCATCCGACGTTCACGCATTTCCCGACCTCCTTCCACAGTGACTGGCAATGGTGGGAGCTGATCCATGGCGCGGCGGCGATGACGCTCGACCACATGCCGCCGGCGCTGCGTCCGCTCGTGCAGCCGATCGACACGTGGTTCGACAACCACCGCCTCGGCCTGCTGTTCGAGGCGTGCGTCGGCGCCGGCTCGCTGATGGTGTGCTCGATGGACCTGCATACGAACCTCGATGAGCGCATCGTCGCCCGTCAGTTCCTGCACAGCTTGTTCGCGTACATGTCCAGCCCGGCCTTCGCACCGGCCGTGGCGCTGGACGAGGAGCAGATTCGCGGGCTCTGACGACAGACGACGGACGATCGACGACAGACAATCCATTGCAGTCGTCCGTCGTCTGTCGTCAGCCCTCCACTACATGCGCGTCCGCCGCGCGAGCGAGGCCGCCCGGCTGGCGCGGCGCGATCGGCTGCAGCACGCGGCGGCGGCGCGGGGTGAGGCGCGCCAGCAGCTCGTCGGAATAGCGATAGCCGTGGCGCGTGCTGCCCCACGACGGGCCGTAGCGGTAGATCACCACGCGGCGTTCGCCGGCGTTGGTGCGCGACGCCGCGCCGTGCGACAACGCGTCGCTGAACATCAGCGCGTCGCCGGCCTTCAGATACACCTCGATCGCCCCTTCGACGGAATCCATCTGCAGGCGCTCGCCCCACGGCTTCTCGAATTCGGGATGCGCGAAGCTCGACTTGTGCGAGCCCGGGATCACCATCGTCGCCCCGTCGCCCGGCCCGACGTCGGTCAGCGCCAGCAAAATGTTCACCTGCCCGCAGCGAAAGTGGCCGTCGTAGTACTTGTACTGATTGCGCACGTTGCCTTCGTGCGCCCCGGAGTGCATCGGAAAGAATCCGCCCTGCCGACGAATCGATGCGAAGCATTCGTCGATGAACAGGCCCTCGACGTAGCTTTCGTATTCGCCGCAGTAGTGCAGCAGTCGCTCGTACCACGAAGGGTGATCGATCAGCGTCTCGAACGGGCCGCCGGCTTCGACGATGTTCTGCAGCTCGACGCCGGTGTAGCCGTTGTTGTCCAGCCGATGCACGTTGCCCCACCAGCCCTGATACGGCAGATCGGGGAACGCATCGAACGCCGCGTTGAGCTCGCCCAGCAGTTCGGGCTCGACCGCATTCTTCAGCACGAGATAGCCGCGCAGATCGAACAGGTAGTCGTCGATGGATCTTTTCGTCATGCGCGTGATGATGACGCTTTTTCTCCGGAATTTCTTCCAAAAAATCATGGGAATTTCCGGTATCCTAAGGTGAAATGGTGCACGGATCGACCAAGGGTCGGAGAAGCAATCGTCAGCGCGAGTTCGGCTTTCGCCTATGGAATCGCGAGCCTGCGCTCATGGATGCGTCGCACCATCACAACGACATCGAGCTCAATTTCGTCTCCAGCGGCGCCGTCACGTATTTGTTCGCCGGGCGGCTCGTGCGCGTGCGCGCCGGCGAAGTGCTGATCTTCTGGGCGACCGCGCCGCATCGCATGACCGAGCGCGAACCCGGCACGCACATGCACTGGGTGACCATGCCGCTCGCGTGGGTGCTGCACGGCCACGGGCTGGCGCACTTCGGCCGCGCCATGCTGGAGGGCCGGCCGCTGCTCTTCCCGGCCGGCGCCGACGAGGCGACCACGCTGTTGCGCTGGGAAGCCGACCTCGACGCCGGCGGCGAGCGCCGCGCCATCGCGCTGCTCGAGCTCGAAGCGCGCCTGCGCCGCTTCATGCTCGGCCGCCGCAGCGAGCCCGGATCCGCGGCGTCCCGACGTCCGGCCAGCAAGGCCATGCGCATGGCGCGCTTCCTCGCCGCGCATTTCACCGAGTCGATCGATGTCGAGGACGTGGCCGCCCACGTTCATCTGCATCCGAATTACGCCATGGCCGTGTTCAAGGAGGCGTTCGGCATCGGCATCGTCGAGTACGTCACGCAGCACCGCGTCGCCTGCGCTCAGCAGCTGCTGGCCGCCAGCGACCTCGGCGTGCTCGACATCGCCATGCGCGCCGGATTCGGCTCGGCCAGCCGCTTTTACGAAGTCTTCAAGCAGTTCTGCGGAGTCGCGCCGCTCGTATACCGGCGCGACCTCCGCTCGGACGAATAGCCCCCGATCGCTTCACGAAGCCGATCGATACAGCACCGGATTCAGCGGCGAATCGACGACGGCGCCGATTTGCACGCCGGGCATCCACGCCTTCCAGTCGTTCTCGTGATTCTTGTGCCGCGGCTGCATCAGCCGGATTCCGTCTTCGATGTAGATCATCGTCATCACCGCTCGCGGCCGATCCGTCGTGTTCGGCCCGGCGCGATGGAAGGTCCAGCCGGAATGGAAGCTCACTTCCCCCAGCTCGTACGCCCCTTCGTCGATCGGGAAGTCGCGCAGGTTGTAGCGGATCTTCTCCTCACTCTCGTCGCTGATCGCCAGTTCGCGGCCCTGCTCGATCTTCTGTGAACCGATCGCGAACGACAGCGGCCCGAGCTCGAGCGGCGTCGCCTGCAAGGGAATCCACACCGTCACGGAGTTGGCGTTGCTCAGCGGCCAGTAGAACTGATCGACGTGCCACGGGGTGTATCCACCGCTCGGCTCCTTGTAGAGCGCCTGGTCGTGATACATGCGCACGCCCGCGACGCCCATCAGCTCCGCAGCGATGCGCGCCAGCCGGCGCGAGAACGC
>JBIIIA010000268.1:0-4947 GCA_044235195.1 Thermoflexales bacterium | reverse complement strand
TGCCATGTCGTCTTCGACCGGCCGGCCGCGCACGACGCTACGCTGTATCCGTCCGATCACCTGGGCTTGGTGGCGGAGCTGGGGGGAGACTGACTTTTCAAATATTTCCCTCACGTTGATCGAGCTGATGATGTGTGCGATGTCTTGATCGTTTCGGAAGGCACGTCGGCATGCCCTTGGCAATATATTGACTAATAATGCACTGGTTAGGCATCGTATAGTTCGATGTATTAGCGTCTGTGCTATACAAGGAGTAACGAGGGAGATGCGACGAGAAAACACATTGCGGCTGGAAGGTCTGATAGCGCTTGCCGTGCTTGGCAGCGCCATCTTTGTGGTTCTGCTCGGCCGCGCGCCTGAGGTGCACGCAGCAGCGCCGGCGCGGGCGTATGCGGCTCCCTTCGGCGCGTTCATGGCGCAGGAAATCCTGACGGACGACTACGAGCCCAACAACAACATCGGCGAGGCCAGATCGCTGTCCATGCTGCCTTGCTCTAACCCGCTCGTCGTCTCTAACCTCACCATCAATCCGATCTCCGATGTGGATTACTTTCGGCTGAGCCCGACGCCGAACACCACGTTCGAGGTGCGCGTGGCCGGGCAGACGCCGATCGCTGGACGCCCCAACGATCTGCAGCTGGTGGTCGATCTGCTCGATCAGAACCTGCAGGCGATCGCTACGGACGCTACGGCACCGGGCTGGTCGCTGACGTTCTCGAATCTTCCGGGCGATAGCAATGTGATATACGTGCGTATCAGTGCGCCGAACGTGGTGGAAGGCGCGTACAAGCCGTATTCGATTTCTGCGTGCAATACGTCGGCGGCGCAGGCGACGGCCACGCCGGCCTCGGCGTCGCCAGACGTCTACGAGCCGAACGACAACCCACATGCCGTGCTGAATCCGGAGAGCGGGATCGTTCGCAGTTTCCTAAACGTGGGCAGCACGTTCGCCAACACGCAGCTGCCGAACTTCTACGGCCCCGGCATCCCGCTTGGCTATATCCAGGCCAGCGGCGACGTTGACTGGTTCTTCTTCTATGGACGGCGTGGATATCAATACCGTGTGACTACTGCGGTGCAGGCTGGTGTAGATACTGAGGTTTATCTCTACAAGGAAAGTGCTTCTTTGCTTGACCGATCATTTAGCAACAGCGATGTGACGGGTGTGATCGCGTATAACGATGAATATCAGGCTGGTGATCGAGGTTCGCGTATAGAGTTCGTCGGTATCTATGATGGCCGTTACTGGCTAAAAATCTGGAATAAGGACCCTGGCCCGCGCAGTGGGATGCCTGGCTACAACCCGAGCTACAACGTCGCGGTGCAGGAAATAGTCAACGGTGCGATCAATCCGTGTCAACCACCGTATGCTGGGACGAAACTCAGTTTCTTTTCGTGCATCGGGAGCACCTGTCGACTTCCAGCGCCATAGCGCAAGTCGTGGTTATGTCTTGTTTTTTGGGGGGATGCGCATGGTAGCGAACTTGCGCGTCGCTGTTTCCCAGAACGCTTTGCCGGCCTGGGCGTGCCGATCTTTGTGCGTACCTGACAAAGTGGAGGGATCTCGCTGCTTTGGTGAAAGTCGATCCAAACTGCAGATGCACCCTGAATTGCGTCGCCCGGCCGTCCTATAATCTCCGTTCCATGGCATCCACGGACAGGCTCGATCAAATTGAACGCGAGGCGCTGGCGGCGCTGAGCGAGGCGGCGGACGCGGCGTCACTGCAGGCGTGGCAGGGCGCGATTTTCGGCACCAAGCGCAGCAAGGGCGCGCTCGACGAAGCGATGTCGGCGCTGGGCGGGCTGACGAAGGAAGAGCGGCCGGCGTTCGGCAAGCGCGCCAACGAAGTGAAGCAGGCGCTGACGGCGGCGTTCGATGCGCGCGCGCAGCAGGTCAAAGAAGCCGAGCTCGAGGCCTCGATTCGGGCCGGGGCCATCGACGTGACGCTGCCGGGCATCGCGCCGCAGCGCGGCCGGCTGCATCCGAGCACGATGAACCTGCGCCGCGTGAAGAATATTTTCGCGAAGATGGGGTTCGAGGTCTATCGTTCGCCCGAGGTCGAGACCGACGAGCACAACTTCGGCCTGCTCAACATGCCCGAAGAGCATCCGGCGCGCGACATGTGGGATACGTTCTATCTCGATCGGCCCGGCCTGGTGCTGCGCACGCACACGTCGCCCGGCCAGATTCGCAGCATGCGCGAGCTCGGCGCGAACGGCACGCAGCCGGTGCGCGTGATTCTGCCCGGCATGGTGTACCGCTACGAACAGGTCACTGCGCGCAGCGAAATGCAGTTCAACCAGGTCGAGGGCATCGTCGTCGGCCGTGGCATCACGCTGGCGGATCTGAAGGGCGTGTTCGTGGAATTCGCCAAGCACATGTACGGCGGCAAGACGCAGCTGCGCTTCCGCGCGTCGTACTTCCCGTTCACCGAGCCCAGCGTCGAGATCGACGTGTACTGGGGCACGGCCACTGAGCGCGACCGCATGATCACCAAGGGCACCGGCTGGCTGGAGATTGCCGGCGCCGGCATGATTCATCCGACGGTGCTGCGCAACGGCGGCTACGATCCCGAACGGTGGAGCGGCTTCGCCTTCGGCATGGGCCCCGAGCGCGCGGCGATGCGCCTGCTCGGCATCAACGACATTCGTTATTTCTGGCAGAACGATCTGCGATTTTTGGAGCAGTTCTAGGAGCGACGAGGGGAATGAAACGAGCGAACGTGCTGTGGGTACAGGGGGTGGCGGCGTTCGCGGCGCTGGTGTGCGTCGGCATGGCGACGCTGCTCGGCCGCGCGCCCGCGGCGCATGCGGCGGCGCCGGCGCGCGCGCAGTCTGCGCCGTTCGGCGCGCTCATGGCGCAGGAAATCCTGACGGACGCCTACGAGAGCAACAACAACATCGGCGAGGCCAAGTCGCTGTCGATGCTGGCGTGCACCAGCCCGATCGTCGTCTCCAACCTCACCATCAATCCGATCTCCGACGTGGACTATTTCCGTCTGAGCCCGACGCCGAACATCACGTTCGAGGTGCGCGTGGCCGGGCAGACGCCGATCGCCGGTCGCCCCAACGATCTGCAGGTGGTGGTCGACCTGCTCGATCAGAACCAGCAGGCGATCACCACGGATGCTACGTCGCCGGGTGGTTCGCTGACGTTTTCGTATCGCCCGGGCAACGGCAACGCGATCTACGTGCGCATCAGCGCGCCGAACGTGGCGGAAGGTTCGTACAAGCCATATTCGATCTCCGCGTGCAATACGTCGACGACGGCGCAGGCCACGGCCACGCCGGCCTCGGCGTCGCCGGACGTCTACGAGCCGAACGACAATCCGCATGCCGTGCTGAATCCGCAGAGCGGGATCATCCGCAGCTTCCTGAACGTGGGCAGCACGTTCGCCAACACGCAGCTGCCGAACTTCTACGGTCCCGGCATCCCGCTCGGCTATATCCAGGCCAGCGGCGACGTCGATTGGTTTTTCTTCTACGGCCGCGGCGGCGGGCGGTATCGCGTGACGACGTCGGTGCAGGCCGGCGTGGACACCGAGATGTTCCTGTTCAGCGAATCGTCGACGCTGCTCGACAAGAGCTTCAACAACAGCGACGGCACCGGCCAGCTCTCCTATAACGACGACTACCAGGTCGGCGATCGTGGCTCGCGCATCGAGTTCGTCGGCATCTACGACGGCCGTTACTGGCTGAAAGTCTGGAACAAGGACCCCGGCCCGCGCAGCGGTGCGCCCGGCTACAACCCGAGCTACAACGTGGCGGTGCAGGAAGTGACCTCGATCAGCATGACGGCCACGCCCGGGCCGACGCCGTATCCGCAGGGCGCCGACCGCTTCGAATACAACGGCGACTGGGACTCGTCCACGTTGATCGCGCCGAACGCCAAGTACGACAACCTCAACTTCGTGCCGTTCATGCCGCCGACGCGCGACACGATCGACAACGACTTCTTCCGCATGCCGGTCAAGCAGGGCGTGTACTACACGTGCGAGACGCTCGATCTGAGCCCGGGCACCGACACCAACTTGATCGTGTACAACCAGAATGCGCCGCAGAATCTCGAGGCGTCGCTGATCGCCGGCAACGACAACGTCTCCATGCTGGAGGCGTCGCGCGGCAACTTCGCCAGCCGCGTGGCGTGGCTGTCCGGCTACACCGGCATCGCGTATCTGCTCGTCGGCGACGTGACGCCGCCGCGCGCGAACGAGGCGCAGGCGCGCTCGTACTCGCTGCAGTGCACCATCGGCTTGCCGCCGACGCTGACGCCAACGATCGACCCGAACCCGACCGAGACGCCGCGGCCGCCGGCGGCGCCGTTCGTGCCGCCCACAGCCGAGCCGCCCGATCCGACGATGACGCCGTATCCCACGCCCAAGGCGGCCCAGAACCTGGTCGTGCGGCCGGCCGATCCGGATGCGCCGGTCATCCCGACGCCGACGACTGCACCGCAGCTGACCTCGATGACGGTGTTCGTATTCACCGATCGCAACCGCAATGCCGTCGCCGACCCGGGTGAGGGCATCGAGAACGTGGCGGTGCGCATCATCGACGACAAGGGCACGCCGCTGCGCTGGCTGCTCACGAACGCCGACGGCCGCGCGCGCTTCCTCGACGTGCCGATCGCGGCGCCGGTGCGCGTCGCCGTGCCGTACGTCGGCTACAACGCCGTGGTCGATGACCCGAGCCGGCCGATCAACGTGGCGGTGCAGTCGGCGCTGGAGATTCCGGCGACGCTGCCGTAGGAAGGAGTAATGCTACCGACTGCGGCTCATGGCACGACTAGCAGTGTCGCATCTTGAGATGCGGATTGGTTGTGACATGGAATAAGTGCACAGTTATTGAAAGCTACTGCTGGAGTTAGAATCGCCTGAATGCATTCCAATGTTCGGGATGTGCTTCGTAAGAGCACTGCCGTTGTACTGCCTGCACTCGCTGTAGTTT
>JBIIIA010000267.1:0-4956 GCA_044235195.1 Thermoflexales bacterium | reverse complement strand
CGGCCGCGCGCTCGCCGCACAGGCGACGAAGCTCAGCGCCATACCGTCGAGTGCGGCCGAAGCGCTCACGCTGTTCGAGCATGCAGCAGCGCTGCAGGCCAATCTGATCGACAGCCGCAGCAGCATCATCGACGCAGCGGTCGCTGCATCCCGCAATCTGCTGAACGCCAACGCACAAAATCCGGCCGCGGCGCTGCAGCCGCTCGACGCCGCGACGCGGCTCGCCGGCAAGGCAACGCCGCTCGACCAGGCGCGCGCCGCCGTGTTCGTGCAGCAGGCGCTGCAGCTGAAGGCGAAGGAAGACTTGGACGGCGCAATCCGACGGCTGCGCGATGCACGCGCATTGCACGACGATGATCAGCTGCGACAAATGCTGGGGAACGTGTTGCACGACAAGTCGGTTTTTCACATGTTTCAGCGGCAGCACCAGGAAGCACTCAACCTGATGCGTGAAAGCGTACGACTTACCAGCGGCAAGAATGAGAAAGATGCAGATTACACCGCCCGATGCGACCTGCAGATGGCTCTGATTAATTTCGGTGCCGAAATCGCCGATGCGGACGATGTAACGATCAAGGATCTGCGCACGGCGGTCGTGATAGGCGAAGACGCACGGTGGTTTCTCGATGACGACGATGCCGAGGATTATCTCGGTGCAGTTCTTTCGAAGCTCGGCCGATATCTCGCGATCGACAAAAATCTGTCGGAAGCCATCAAGACGTTCGAGTCATCGCTGCGATATCGCGAACACGAAGGCACGAGAAAGATGCTCGGAATCGCGTTGTACATGCGCGGAGCGCAAGCATACGATGCCGGCAATCGTTCCTCCGGCAGTGCGGACATCAAACGCGCCTACCAGTTGAATCCGGATGACGAAGACATCCGGAAGGCTCACTCCATCGTTCGTTCGAACGGCTGGTAATACATCGAACATGGCGACACAACCTGTCAACCCCTACCAACTCCTCGGCGTCTCACCCACGGCAACTTCGAAGGACATTACGACCGCTTACGCAAAAGCACTCGCCTCGGGCAAGCACGACAAAACCGCATTGGCCGAGGCATTGGCCAGCCTCACCACCGATCAGAAGCGCACGGAGATCGACGTGCTGATCGTCGGCGAGGCACCGCTCGACGTGAGCGTGTCGTTCGGCCAGATCGACTCCGGTGTGCTGCTGGCCAGCCTGGCCGCGGACACGCCGACGATCGACGTCGCCGCCTTCACTCCGTGGGCGGAGCTGCTGCCTGCCGCGCCAGCGCTCGAAGCCATCAACATCGAACCCGTCCCCCCCGAAATCCAGAAGAGTCCGATCACCGATGTCGAACCCAATATCGAATTCCCCCTCTGATCGCGTCGACGCGCCGCCTGCCGATGCCGTGCTGATTCCCCAGCATCTGCTCCAGATCGAAGCAGCCCCGATCGACGTTCCGCAAAACACGCTGAACCTCGACATCAAGGCCGCATACGAGGGACAGCTGCTGGCGTTCAACGCGCTCGAACGCGAGCACAAAGACTTTCAGCGCACCACCATCGAAAACCAGCGCAAGCTGCTGTCGTCGATGCTCGACGTCGTCGACGCGCTCGATCGACTGCTCGCCTTCACCGCGCGCTCCGGCGACCCGGCGACCGTCGCCGGCAAGACGCTGGTCGACGGCCTCGAATCCACGCGGCGCATCATTCTGCGCAACCTCGGCAAGGTCGGCGTCGCGCGCATGTCCACGCTCGGCACAGTCCCCGACACCGAATTCTGCGCCATCGACGACGAACGCGACGACGAAAACGCCGAGCCCGGCACGGTCGTCGAAGAACTGATCGTCGGCTACACGCTGAACGGCAAAGTGCTGCGCACTGCCGTCGTCGTCGTCGCCGCGGAGCGATAGCTCTTTTCGTTCCCGTTCACACAAGAGTGCATTCAAGGAGATCCATGTCACGAATTCTCGGCATCGACCTGGGCACGACGAACTCCGTCGCCGCCTACATGACCAAAGGCGTCGCGACGCCCATCGGCTTCACCGCCAACGACCAGATCTTCCCCTCGATCGTCTCGATCGAACGCAACGGCAAGTTCGAAGTCGGCACGAAAGCCAAGAACAGCCAGCGCAGCAAGATCTACAGCGCCAAGCGCTTCATCGGACGACGCTTCGCCGACGACGAAGTGCAGCAGGCACTTTCCACGATGGATCTTCCCTACGAAGTGACGGAAGGGGCGGACGGCGACGTGCGCCTGAGCGTCGACGGCCGCGAATTCAGCCCGATCGAGATCGGCGCGCTGGTGCTGCGCAAGATCAAGGAGACAGCCGAAGCACAGCACGGCGAATTCCCGCGCGCCATCATCACTGTGCCGGCCTACTTCCGCGAGAGCCAGGTGGCCGCCACGCGCGAAGCCGGAAGACTGGCCGGCTTCCACGTGGTGCAGACCATCAACGAGCCGACGGCCGCAGCGCTCGCCTTCGGTGCAGTCAATGCCGCCGAGGCCGAGGGCAAGGTTATCCTCATCTATGACTTCGGCGGCGGCACGTTCGACGTCTCGCTGCTCATGCCGGTCGCCGGCAGCTACACCGTGCTGGAAGTCGGCGGCGACGCTTTCCTCGGCGGCGACAACATCGACAACCTGCTGATGCGGCGCGTACATGACGCCACGCTGAAGGAGCACGGCGTCGACATTTACACCGGCCCCGATGCCGCCAGGGCAAAGCGCACACTCAAGGCCGAGGTCGAAAAAGCCAAGATCGGTCTCTCGACTTCCTTCGAGGAAGCCATCGATCTGCCGGCATTGAACGGCGCCAATGTCTACTACACGTTCCGCCGCGACGACCTCGAACAGATGATTGCGACGCTCGTCGAGCGGAGCATCGAACTCACGCTGGAGGTGCTGAACAACAAAGGCTTCAGCCCAGGCGACGTCGAGATGGTGCTGCTGGTCGGCGGCACCACGCAGATCCCGCTGATCCGGCGGCGCCTCGCCGAGACGTTCGGCGAACAGAAGATGCAGACGAATATCAACCCGATGCTGTGCGTGGCCGAGGGCGCGGCGGTGCTCAGCGCGACGATCAATACGGTCGACTGCGTGAGCTGCATGACGAGCAACGACATCGAGTCCACGAAATGCGGCCAATGCGGAGCCTCGCTGATCGGCTCCGGCAACCCGATCGGCGACCTGATGGGCGATCGACTCAGCGCGCCGCTGCCGATCGCGAAAAATTTCGAGAAAGCCAGCGGCCTGAAGTGCATGGAATGCGGCAATGTCTGCCCGCCCGGCGCCAAGATCTGCCCGAAGTGCAACGCCGATCTGGCCGTCAAGGAGACGATCGACATCACCGCACATCCGATCGGCATCGAGCTGGTCGACGGCAGCTTCGCCAAGATCATCAACGCCGGCACGCACTTCCCGATGAATGAAAACCGCGCGGAAACCTTTCGCACCGCCATGGACAACCAGCCGCGCCTCGAGGTGAACGTATTCGAAGGAAGTAAAAATACCGCCGCCGAAAACGAATTCCTCGGCAGCATCGACATTCCGCTGCTGACGTCGTATCCGAAGGGCACGCCGATCGAGGTCGCACTGAAGCTCGACCGCAGCCGCACCACGGAGGTGAGCGTCCGGGTGGGTGGAAGAAACGAAGCACCACAGAGCTTTCGCCTGCAGCGTTCTGTGCTGCTGCCGGAAATCAAAGACAGCGTCGTCGCGACCAGGCGTGATACTTTCGCATTTCTCGATCGCTGGAAGGATGAGACCGTTCCTGCCGAACAAATTGCTTTGAAAGAGCATATCGGCACGCTCGACGGTTTTCTGTCCGGCAATACCGCGGTCGGCAAATCTAAACAGGACATCGAAACGCAGCTGAAAGCAGGCAAAGATTTGCTCGAGATCTGCACCAGCGCGCGCGGCACGTGCGCCGCACTTTCGAACGTGATCCATGGGCTCGATGGAATTGCGCCACAGGATCAGCTGCGCATGCTGAATGGGATATACGACGAACTGATGCAGGCGCGAACGCACGGACGGTGGGAGGCGCTGCCTCAGATCGTCGAACGCGCCGATGATGCGATGGAGAAGGTCGGCAACTGGCGCGCCATGCTGCTGGCTGAGAACCTGCTCGCACAGGGACTGTTCTCACCGACGGTGGCATCGCGCGTGCAAAACTCCGTCGAAACCATCCGGCGCGGCGTAGCGAACAACAACCGTGGCCAGATCGATTCGGGATTCAACTCTCTCGACGCTGTGTGGCCGGAGATGAATCGCGAACTCGAGAACAATCGAAACAACAACCTCCCGCAGGTCCGCCCCGATCGATAAGCCATGTCCACTCCCTCCACCACCCTCCGCATCACCTGCCCGGTCTGCAAGGTGCGCCTGCCGGCCGACGGCACCGTATGTCCCGACTGCGGCCAAGACCTGGCCGTGCTGGTGCGCGAAGCGCGCCGCGTCGACATCCTCTTCAACGAGGGGCTCGCCGCGGCGCGCGCCGGCGACGACGCCGCCGGCATCCGTCGCCTCGAGGATGCGCTCACGCTCGCCCCGCAGCGCACCGACGTGCTCGACCTGCTGGCGCGCCTCTACCTGCGCCGCGGCCTGCGCAATGACGCGCTCGCCACGTGGAAGCGCCTGCTGCAGATCGCGCCGGACAACGCCGTCGCCCGCGACGCCGTGCGCGACCTCGAAGCCGCCGACAAGACCGCGCGCGATCGCTCGCAGCAAGCCGCGCGCGCGCAGCGACGCCGGGTGATCATCACGGCCTCGGCAGCCGGCCTGGTCCTCGGCGCAGTCGTCGCCGGCGTGGCGCTCCTGCTGCGCCCGCCGGCCCCGGCCGCCGCTCCCCCGCAGCCGGTCGCCGTCGCGCAGCCCAGCGCCACGCCCGCCCCGACGCAGACGCCGCCGCCGTCCCCCACCTCCGCCCCGCCGACCACCACGGCGCTCCCGACAGCGACGCCGCTGCCCACCGCCACCGCGCTCC
>JBIIIA010000266.1:0-4970 GCA_044235195.1 Thermoflexales bacterium | reverse complement strand
CGTGCACATGCCGTACAGCTTCGGCGTCGTGCCCGAGCTGGTGCGGCGCGTGTGCGCGGCGGCTATATCCTTGACGCATCGATGATTTGCGGGACAATCACGGAATGAACACACACGAAATCAACGACGATCGCCGATGCGAAAAGGTGGCTGCCAAACGCCCGTGGCATGCGCCGGTGCTGACTACGTCGCACGCTGCGAGCACGGAATCGGCACCTTCAGCAAGGCTGGATCCGGAAAATATCACCAATGTCGGTTCCGATTTCTCTGCACCGGCCAGTTAGCTGGCTGTGAAGTTCCGATTTCGATAGTGGCAGGTGTGGTCGGCCTGCGCGACGCGCGGAAAACTGCGACAATACGGGCCGCGTGAGTTACCGATTCATCAATACCCCCGAAGCGCTCGAGGAATCCTGCAGTGCCATCGTCGAGGCGCTCAAGGTCGATCCGCGCCTAGCCATCGACACTGAGTTCGTCGGCGAACGCAGCTACGAGCCGTCGCTCGAGCTGCTGCAGGCGGCCACCGCCGACGGTGAAATTCACCTCATCGACGTGCATGCGCTGGACGGCCGCCTCGATGCGCTGGCCGACATCCTGCTCGACGACGACATTCTGAAACTCGTGCACGCCGGCAGCCAGGACGCCGCCATTCTGCGTTCGCACCTCGGCCGCCCACCGACCCCGCTGTTCGACACGCAGATCGCCGCGGCCTACGTCGGCATGCAGCTGCAGCTCGGCTACGGCGCGATCGTGCGCAGTTTGCTCAAGGTCGACCTGGCGAAGGACGAAAGCTACTCCGACTGGACGCGCCGCCCGATTCGGCCGGCGATGCTCGACTACGCGGCGAACGACGTGGCGTATCTGCACGCGCTGCACGACAAGCTCAAGGCCAAGCTCGATCGGCTCGGCCGCGCGGCGTGGGTGGACGACGCGTGCGCGAATCTGGTGGCCAATGCCGAGGAAGTGCCGGCGCCGCACGAGCTGTGGCGCAAGGTCGGCGGGCGCGGCTCACTGGACGCGCGGCAGCTCGGCGTGCTGCGCGAGCTGTGCATCTGGCGCGACGAAGAGGCGCAGCGGCGCGACCGGCCGCGGCGCAGCGTGGTAAAGGACGAGGTGCTGGTGGAAATTGCGCGGCGCCGGCCGTCGTCCGCGCGGGCGCTGCTCGAGCTGCGCAGCGTGCCGCCCGGGCTCGGCGAGCGCACGGCGGCCGACCTCGTCGAACGCGTGCGCGCCGGCCTCGAGTCTCCGGTCGAGGAAGAGCGCGAGCCGGGCGACGGATCGTCGCTCGACGAGCACGGCGGCGCGCTGTACGAGCTGCTCTCCGCCGTGGTGCGCGTGCGCTCGATCGAAGCGGAAATCGCGCCGACGCTGCTGGCCAACGCCGAGGCGCTGCGCCGCGTGGCCGCCACCCGCCGCACCGACGCCTCGAATCCGCTGTTCTCCGGCTGGCGTGAGGAGCTCATCGGCCGCTACCTGCGCGACGCCATCGCCGGCGATCTGTCCGTGACGTGGGACCCGGCGAAGGAAGAGCTGGCGCTGAAGAGGACGGCCGACCGCTGACGGCCGACCGCGGACGGCGGTCGGCCGTCAGCGGTCCTCTATACGCACCACTCCGCCGCCAGCGCGGTGTAGAGATCGCAGCAGCGTTCGACCGAATGCAGGTCGACCCATTCTTCGTCGGCGTGTGCGCCGGCGCCGCGCGGGCCGAGCAGCACGGTGGGAATGCCGGCTGATGCGAACAGCGCCGAGTCGGCCCAGTAGGCGGCGCCGGCCAACGCGAGTTCGTGGCCGAGGTGCGACGGCGCCAGGCGCTGCAGCGCGCGCACCAGTGCCGAATCTTCGGCGACGGCGAACGGTTCGCGATGCAGGCCGATGCGCAGCTCGGCCGCGAAGTCCGGGTCGTCGTGGGCGGCGGCGGCCAGCAGCGCCTCGAACTCGGCGCGCACCACGTCGACGGTTTCGCCGGGGACGGTGCGGCGTTCGATCTGCAGCAGGCATTTGGCCGGATACGACGAGAGTTCCTGCCCGCCGGCGATCAGCGAGGCGTGCACCGAGCCGGAGCCGAGGCGGCGGTGCGTCGGATGCGCGCGCAGGCGGCGATCGAGGTGGCCGACGCCGGCCAGCACCCAGCCCATCTTGGCGATGGCGTCGATGCCCAGGTCCGGCCGCGAGCCGTGCGCGGCGCGGCCATGCGTCTCCACGTCGAGCCAGACGAAGCCCTTGTGCGCGACCACGAGCTCCTCTTCCGTCGGCTCGACGACGACCACGGCGTCGGCCGGCCAGCGTGGCATTTCGCGCACGACGGCCTGCGAACCGATGCTGGCGACTTCCTCGTCGACCACGCACGAGACGTGCACGTCGCCGCGCAGCTTCAGTGCGGCGGCGCGCTGCGCGGCGATCAGCGCCGCGGCCAGCCCGCCCTTCATGTCGTATGTGCCGCGCCCGTACATGCGGCCGTTTTCGATGTGCGGCTCGAACGGCGCGCGCATGCCGCGCGAGTCGACCACATCGGTGTGGCCGTTGAACATGAGCGAGCGGCCGCCGCCGGTCCCCCGCGCGGTGACGACGACGTTCGGCCGGCCGTCGACGACCGGCTGCAGCGTCACGGCGAGGCCGGCGTCGTGCGCCCACGCGGCGATGCGCTGCACGACGCGCGCTTCGCCGGCGCCGCCGGGCACCAGATCGGGGTTGGTCGAATCGATCGAGACCAGGGAAGCGAGGAGTGCGGCGGTCGAATCGTGCATGGCAGCGCTAGATCTGCAGCGTCGTCCCGGAGAGCGGGGCGGCGACCGGTCCGGTGAATTCGCGGCGCGCTTCCTCCAGCAGGGCGGATTCGCGGCCGGCGTAGCGGTTCGAAATGTGCGTCAGCGCGAGGCGGCCGACGCCGGCGGCGGCGGCGTGGCGGCCGGCTTCCTGGGCGGTGGAGTGGCCGGCCGTGCCGATCAGCTGCGGATCGAGATCGGCGGACCAGTTGGCCTCGTGGACGAGCACGTCGGCGCCTTTGGCCAGCGCGACGATGTTGTCGCACGGGGCGGTGTCGCTGGTGAAGGCGAGCGAGTGCGCGCCGAGGCGTTCGCCGCGCGTGTCGATGCGCAGCCCGAGCACCGGAGCGAAGTCGGCGTGATTCATCGGCAGTGTGCGCAGCATGATGTGCGGGTGAATGCGCGCCTGGCCGGGGCCGTCCTCCGGCAGGACCATGCGCGGCGCGCTGCTGATGATTTCGGCGACATCCGGCCCGTAGACGTGCAGGAAAAGCGCTTCGAGCGCGTCGAGCGTCGGCCCGCTGCCGATCAGAACCGGCGTCTGGATGCTGGCGGACGGGTTGAGCAGGTACCACATCATCAGCATCGGGAAGCCCAGGACGTGGTCGCCGTGGCGATGCGTGAAGAAGACGTGGCTGATCTCGCGCGGCGAGATGCCGGCGGCGTCGAGCTGCTGCAGGATGGCGGGGCCGGCGTCGATGAGCAGATTTTCGCTGCCGAGGCGGACGAAGTAGGCGGAGTTGGAGCCGCCGGGCATCGGCAGTGCGGCGCCGGTGCCGAGGAAGAGGATTTCGATCATCGAGGAGTGGATAGTGATAGTGGATAGTGATAGTGGACAGCAGACAGTGTCTGCGATCTCTGCGTGCTACTGCGCGTATCCTCTCGGGTGCGCGCGATGCCAGTCCCACGCGCTGCGCATGATGTCGTCGAGGTTGGTGAAGCGGGGCGTCCAGCCGAGGTCCTGGTTGGCGGCTTCGGCGGAGGCGATGAGCGTGGCCGGGTCGCCGGGGCGGCGCGCGCCGATGACGGTGGGAATCGGGTGGCCGGTGACGCGGCGGGCGCTTTCGATCACTTCGCGAATGGAGAAGCCGCGGCCGTTGCCGAGGTTGTAGTGCGACTGGACTGCGGCGTTGGGATCGGCGAGCAGGTCCATGGCGCGAATATGCGCCTGCGCGAGGTCGACGACGTGAATGTAATCCCGGATGCAGGTGCCGTCTGGGGTGGGATAGTCGTCGCCGAAGATGGTGAGCTCCTTGCGCTGTCCGAGGGCGACCTGCAGGACGATGGGGATGAGGTGCGTCTCGGGCGTGTGGTCTTCGCCGACGGTGGGCGTGTCGCCGCAGGCGTTGAAATAGCGCAGGCAGACGTAGCGCAGGCCGTAGATTTCCTTGTGCCAGTGCAGCAGGCGTTCGATGAAGAACTTCGATTCCCCGTACGGCGAGCCGGGGACGATGCGTTCGTCGGGCTCGATCGGGATGCGCGCCGGGTCGCTGAAAAGATTCGCCGTCGACGACAGGATGAAGCGGCGCACGCCGGCTGGGATGGCGACTTCCAGCAGATTGGCGGCGTTGACGAGGTTGTCGCGCAGGTATTTGAGCGGCTGCTGCATCGATTCGCCGACGAGCGTGTAGGAGGCGAAGTGCATGATGCCGTCGATGTCGGGATGCAGTTCGAAGGCGCGCCGGATGTCGGTCGTGCTGGCCAGGTCGCCGCGCACGAACGCGGCGTTCGGATGCACGGCCTGTTCGTGCCCCTGGTAGAGGTTGTCGAAGACGACGACGCGGTGGCCGGCCGCGACGAGCTCCGCGGTGGTGATGCTTCCGATGTACCCGGCGCCGCCGGTGACCAAAATCTTGGACATGAGGAATAGTGTAACGCGGGGAGGGGCCGTCGGCCGTCCGCTGTCAGCCGTCCGCCGTCTTTTTCACGCCAACTGCGTAAACCGCCAGCGCCAGCAGTGCGACGAGGGCGAGGGCGCGGAAGACCGAGCGCAGCCCGATGGCGTCCAGCAGGATGCCGCTGGCGAGCAGGCCGACGATGCTGCCGAGCGCCTGCGACGAGGCCAGCAGGCCCTGCGCGGTGGCGGCGAGACGTTCGCCGGCGAATTCGTGCGCCAGGCGCGTCATCGCCAGCATCATCAGGCCGAACGACAGGCCGTTCGAGAGCTGCACCGGCAGCACCCATTCCGGGCGGGTGATCAGGGAGTACAGC
>JBIIIA010000265.1:0-4976 GCA_044235195.1 Thermoflexales bacterium | reverse complement strand
CAGCCGCCGCCGCGCTACACCGAAGCCAGCCTGGTCAAGGCGCTCGAGGAATACGGCATCGGCCGGCCGAGCACGTACGCCTCGATCATGACCACGATCCAAGCGCGCAACTACGTGCGCCGACAGGGCCGCCAGCTTTCGCCGACGGAGCTGGGCATGAACGCCAACGACCTGCTGGTGCGCAACTTCGGACGCTACATCGACGTCGGCTTCACGGCGTACGTCGAGGAAGAGCTCGATGAAATCGAAAGCGGCGCCCGCGAATGGCGGCCCGTGCTGCACGAGTTCTACGACCCGTTTCGCCAGGCCGTGGCCGCAGCCGCGGACGGCATCGAGAAGGTCGAACGCAAGGTCGAGCCGGTCGGCGAAGACTGTCCCGACTGCGGCGCGCCGCTGGTGTACAAGCAGGGCCGCTTCGGCAAGTTCATCGGCTGCTCCAACTTTCCGACGTGCAAGCACGTCGAGCCGCTGAGCATCCCGGGTGTGGCGTGTCCGAAGTGCGGCGGCAAGCTGGCGGAGAAGCGCGCCAAGAAGGGCGGCCGCGTGTTCTACGGCTGCGTGCGCTACCCCGACTGCGACTTCACCACGTGGAGCCGCCCGCTGGCGCTTCCGGCGCCGGACGGCAGCCGAGGCTTGGTCGTGTTGGCCGGCAAAGGCCGCGCCAAAGTGCTCGGCACCGAGTTCGAGTTCGACCTGCCGGAAGGATTCGAACCGTGAGCGGCGCGGCGGATTCGCTGAGCGCCGCGCGCATCGACGCGGCGCAGCTGCTCCTGCGCACGCCGGCCGATGCGCTGGCGTCGTACTTCGCGCTCGAACACGACGCGCGCCGCACGCGGCTGTTCGTGCGCAGCGACGCATCCGGCCGCGCCGCTGCGTTCGTCGCGATCTGCCAGACCGGCATCGACCTCTTTCGCCCACTGGCCGTGATGCGCGCGCGCGACGACGACGCGCTGCGCGAACTGCTGCGCGAGGCGCTGCAGCCCGGCCGGCACTACCTGCTCAGCGCATTGCCATCGCTGCAGCCGGTGATCGCCGACGCCTGCCACCTGCACGGCGACGCCGTCAACGCCGTGTACGCGCTGAGCGCCGCCGACTTCAAGCCGGTGCCGAACATCCTGGTGAGCAGCAGTCGCACGCCCGACGGCCTGCTGCGGGCGACGATCGCCGCCCGCAGCGGCGACAATGCCGCCGAGGCCGGCGTCTCGTGGATCTCCACGCGCTTCGCCGAAATCTACGTACAGGTGGCCGAATCCGTGCGCCGACGCGGGCTCGGCAAATCGGTCGTCAGCAGCCTGTGCAGCGAAATTCTCGTGCGCGGACGCACCCCGATCTACGTCACGGCCACGGACAACGTCGCCTCGCAGAAGCTGGCCGAACGCATCGGATTCGCGCACACGAACGCATTCGAACTGACCGGTGCGATCGAACTTAAAAAGCCCTGAAACACCCACCGCCCCGGTCTTTTCTTCCGACGGTTTCGCGTTAACATCCGAAGCTATGTCGAAAAGAAAGGAACTCGAAGCGCGCCAGCAGCAGGCGGCGCGCAAGCAGATGACGCAGGCGCTCGTCATCATCGGCGTGCTCGCCGTCGTCATCATCGGCGCAGCGGTGATCATTTCGCAGACCAGCGGCGCCCCCGTCGAAAGCGCCGCCCTGCCGGCGCCCAAGGCCGTCACCCGCACACTGCCCGCCAACGCCGACCCCAACGGCATCGGCTTCGGCCCGGCCGACGCGCCGATCCAGATTCAGGAATTCGTCGACTACCAGTGCCCAGCCTGCGGCGCGCAGTGGGCAGCCAACGAATCGGCCATCGTCGAAGCGCTCGCCAAGAGCGGCAAGGTGCGCTACGAAGTGCGCTTCCTGACCTTCCTCGAATCGCGCGCCGGCACCACCGAATCGACCGACGCCGCGCTCGCCGCCATGTGCGCCGCCGACCAGGGCAAGTTCTGGGACATGCACAACTCGCTGTTCGGCAACCAGTACGACGAGAACGTCGGGCAGTTCAGCAAGGCTCGCCTGAAGACGATGGCCGTCGCCGTCGGCCTGGATTCCAGCGCATTCGACGCATGCCTCGACAACGGCACGCATCGCGGCAGAATTGCTGAATTCGCCAGCGAAGCCGATCGACTCGCCGTGCAGTCGACGCCGTCGTTCGTCATCAACGGCAAAGTCTTCGCCGGCGGGCGCGACCTCGCTCAGCTGAAGGCCGATATCGCCGCCGCCGTGCCGGGCGCCACGATCGACTAACCCCACCGCGAGGACGATGAGCAATCCCTACTCCCTGCCCACCGGCGCCACGCCCCGCGCGGCGCCGTGGGCCGACGTACCCGACGAACAGTGGAACGACTGGCGCTGGCAGATGGCCCATCGCATCAACAGCCGCGAGGAGTTCGCTCGCTTCATCGACCTGACCGAAAGTGAAATCACCGGCCTCGACGCGCCCAGCAAGTTTCACGTCGACATCACGCCGTACTTCGCCTCGCTGATCGACCCGCACGACCCGGACTGCCCAGTGCGGCTGCAGGTCATCCCGCGCGCCGAAGAGCTGCAGGCGTTCGAGGCGCAGATGGAGGACTCGCTCGGCGAGGACGCCCATTCGCCCGTCCCCGGCCTGGTGCATCGCTACCCCGACCGCGTGCTGATGCTCGTGACCACGCAGTGCGCGTCGTACTGCCGCTACTGCACGCGCAGCCGCGTCGTCGGCGATCCGACGGCGGCGTTCTTCAACCGCGCCAACTACCAGAAACAGCTCGAGTACCTGCGCCGCACGCCGCAGGTGCGCGACGTGCTGCTCAGCGGCGGCGACCCGCTGACGCTCAGCCCCAAGATCCTCGACGAGCTGCTCGCCGGCCTGCGCGCCATCCCGCACATCGAGATCATCCGCATCGGCTCGCGCGTGCCGGTCTTCCTGCCGCAGCGCGTCACCGACGAATTCGTCGAAACGCTGCGCAAGTACCACCCGCTCTGGATGAACATCCACGTGAATCATCCGAAGGAGATCACGCCGGAGCTGGTGCGCGCCTGCGCCAAACTGGCCGACGCCGGCATCCCCCTCGGCAACCAGAGCGTGCTGCTGGCCGGCGTCAACGACCATCCGAACACCATGCGCAAGCTGGTGCACGATCTCGTCAAGATGCGCGTGCGGCCGTACTATCTCTACATGTGCGACCTCGTCGAGGGCAGCGGCCACTTCCGCACCACGCTCGCCGCCGGCCTCGAAATCATGGAGTCGCTGCGCGGGCACACCAGCGGCTACGCCGTGCCGACGTTCGCCGTCGACATCCCCGGCGGCGGCGGCAAGGTGCCGGTCATGCCGAACTACCTGCTCAGCCAGTCGCATCACCGCATCGTGTTTCGAAATTTCGAGGGCTATCTCAGCACGTACACCGAACCGACGACGTACAAGCCGCCCAAGATGACGCGCTGGATCCCGGAGTTCCCCAGCGAACCCGGCCAGCGCGGCGTCGCCGGCCTGCTCGCCGGCGAGGGCTACGCCATCAAGCCGGACGGCTGGGATCGGCTGCACGAAAGCCGCGACCCGCAGCCGTCGCCGGTGATCGACCTGACGAACATCAAGAACGTCGAAGTCGCCCCGGACGGCGATCAGCCGAGCTGGACGAAGCTTCACTAGACGATGATGACGCGCACACGCACCACGATCGCGGCGTTCTGCGCCGCGATCGTCTGCACCCTCGGCGCCCTCGGCCCCGCCCGAGCCCAGAAGCCGCAGCCGACGCCGCTGCCGGCGCTGCACGAAACGCAGACGCCGCCGCACGGCCAGCATCCGTATACGTTCAACTACACGGCCGGCCGCCGCGTACAGAAGCTGAAATATCTGCTGTATCTGCCCGAGTCGTACGGCAAAGACCCATACGCCACGTACCCGCTGATCGTGTTTCTGCACGGCTCGCGCGAGCTCGGCGCCGACATCGCCAAAGTGCGCAACGCCATCCTGCCGGCGCGCCTCGACGGCGAGGCGGACTTCCCGGCCATCGTGGTGTCGCCGCAGTCGCCGGTCTTCGCGTGGGACAGCAGCGTGCCGGCCGTCACCGCGCTCATCGACGAACTGCAGGCCAGCCTCACGATCGACCCCGAACGAATCTATCTGACCGGCCTGAGCATGGGCGCGTACGGCGCGTGGGCGCTGGCCATGGCCCCGCAAAACCAGGATCGCTTCGCCGCCATCGTTTCGGTCGTCGGCGGCTACTACTACTCGGCGAAGAAATTGTGCGCGCTGAAGGACGTGCCGGTCTGGGTGTTCGCCGGCGCCAAAGATCGCAACGTCAACCCCAAGGAATCGATCGCCATCGTCGACGCGCTGCGCGGCTGCGGCGCCGATCCGAAGTTCACCCTCTACGAAGATGCCGACCACGACCGCGGCTGGACACGCGCCTTCGAAGACCCGGCACTCTACGAGTGGCTGCTCGAGCAGCGGCGGGGAGCGGCGGAGGGAGCTACTGCCGGCGAAATCGGCGCTTAGCAGCAGATAGTGATAGTTGATAGTGATAGTTGATAGTGATAGTTGATAGTGGTTGTGCTTATCTATCACTTTCTACTATCACTATCTGCTATCACTCCACTTCTCCTTACTCGACATGCGAACTATCCACTGGCTCCGCCGCGACCTGCGCCTGCGCGACAACACCGCCTTCGACGCCGCCGTGCGCGCATCACAGGGCGACGTGGCGCCGGTGTTCGTCTTCGACGATGCGCTGCTGCGCGGCGACGGTGTGGCCCCGGCGCGCGTGCACTTCCTGCTCGACTGCCTGCGCGACCTCGACGATGCGCTGCGCGCGCGCGGTTCGCGCCTGATCGTGCGGCGCGGCGACCCGGCTGCCGTGCTCTCGCAGCTCGCGCGCGAGCTCGGCGCGCAGGCGTTGTACTTCAACAAGGACTACACGCCGGCCGCCCGCGCACGCGATGCGCGCGTGACGACGGCGCTCGCGCAGCAGGGCGTGCGCGTCGCAGCGTTCAAA
>JBIIIA010000032.1:0-15563 GCA_044235195.1 Thermoflexales bacterium | reverse complement strand
GATTCCGCCCCGCCGCCCCGCACCAGCGCGATCAGCCGGTCGGTCGACCACAGCGCCGCCCCGAACAGCGCGTACACCAGCCCGGCGATGATCAGCGCGAATTTCGCCGATGCCGCCGCCCACGCCACGCCGGCCGCGGCATCGGACACGGCGCCGCCGAGCAGGAGCAGCAACGCGACGTTTTCGACGGCGTCGAACGCCGCCGCCGCCAGCGCGCCCCAGCTCAGCAGCACGCCCAGCCGGCCATAGCCGACGCCGCGGCGCGCCCACACGCCGGCTGCCAGCCCGCATGCCAGCGCCAGGCTCGGCCCGTACGTCGCCAGATATAGGAAATCGAGCCACGTCTGCGTCCGCGCCGCATCGATGCCGACTGGCCCCCACGCCGCCATGATGCGCCGGACCTCGGCGGCGACGCCGGCGAATTCGAACGTCACGATGCCGCCGGAGACCACCGGCGTGGTCAGCGGCGCGCCGACGACGGCCAGCAGCACGCTCACGCCGACGGAGGCGAAAAACGTCGCGGCCAGCGCGCGGCGCCGCGTCGGCGGCGGCCAGCGCCCGAACGGCACGGCGTCAGCGCCCGTAAAGTCGCTCATATTGCTCCTGGTTGACGGTGATCGCCGTGATGTAGCGCCGCGTCTCGCCGTAGTTCACGGCGGCGAGAAATTCGTCGGCACCGTCGCCGCCGCGTTCGCGCCAGCGCAGGGCATTCCCCGGCCCGCCGTTGTAGGCCGCCAGCGCCACGTGCACCGCGCCGTCGAACGCCTTGAGCTGCCGCGCCAGATAGTACGCGCCGAAGCGCACGCTGACGAACGGCCGCGCCAGGTCGCGCTGGGTGTAGCCGGCCGGCCAGCCGAGCTGCCCCTGAATTTCCGCGCCGGTGGCCGGCATGATCTGCATCAGCCCGGAGGCGGCGGCGCTGGAAGCGGCGAATGGCTCGAACAGGCTTTCCTGGCGCATCACCGAGAAGATCAGGCCGGGCGGCAGTTCGTATTCGCGCGCGGCGTCGAGCACCAGATCGGCGTAATACGTCGGGTAGAGCAGGCGCGCAAGAAACGGCGGCAGCCGCGACGGCGTGCGCGCCGGCGAGGTGCGCATCAGCGCGTCGGCCGCCTGGATCGACGGGCGATACAAGCCGATGTCGCGGAAATAGAGGGCGAAGGCGTAGAGCGTGCGCGGTTCGGCGCTGTACGCTCCGAACAGTGCGCCGAGCTCGTCCAGCGCCTCGGGTTCGAACCCCAAGCGCAGCATTTCCACGCCGCGGGCGAAGCGCAGGTCGGCGATCGCCGCGGGCGGCAGCGCGTCGAGCGGCGTCTGCGCATCGAGGCCGAGCCATTCGCGCAGCCACGCCTCGGCATCGGCGCGGCCGTCGTCGGCAGCCGGCACCGCGAACGGGCCGACGGCGGCGGCGGTCGGCGTGAGCAGGCGCCGGGCGCGGATGCCCTCGTACGCGTCGGGGAATTCCTGCGCCAGGGCGCGCAGGGTGTTTTCGGCGCTGATGACCAGCCCGGCCGCCGTCTGCGCGCGGCCGAGCGTCAGGCGCAGCCGCGGAATGTCCTCGGCGGCGGCCGACGCCAGCGCGCGATCGAGCAGCGGGACGGCTTCGGCCGGGCGATTCTGCTGCAGAAGAAGCGCAGCCGAGGCCGGCGCGTCGTCGGCGGCGACGTACAAGCGCAGCGCATCGTCAAGGAACCCGGCCCCGGCCAGCGCCGCCCCGGCGCGGCTGAGCGTGGCGGTCGGCGCGGCGGAGGCGACCAGGCGTTCGGCGAGCGCACGGGCAGCTGCAGCATCGACGGACACATGCACTTCGATCGCCGCGGCGGCGGCTTCGAGGCCGACGGTCGAGGTGAGCGGATTTTCCGCCAGAATCTGCGCCAGATTGCGCAGGGCGTCGTCGGGGGCGCCGAGCGCGACGTAGTTGCGCGCCGCCCACAGGCGCACCTCGTCGGCGCGGCCGTCGCCGAGGGCGATGGCGCGGCGAAAGGCGTCGCGCGCCGCAACATATTCGCCATTGTGAAATTCGATGCGGCCACGCTGCAGCTCGTCGACCGGCTGGCCGTCGGCGAGCTGCGCCTGCATGGCCAGCAGCGCCTGCGGCGTGCGTTCGTGTTCGGCCAGGATGCGGGCGCGGCGGCTGCGCGCGGCCGCCGCGTCGCCGGCGAGCGACCACGACTGCGCCGCAGCCCACAGCATCTGCGCGCGGTAGCCGGCGTTGCGTGCGCGATCGAGGATGGCGTCGTATTGGGCGGCGGCAGCGGCGTGCTGCTGCGCCTGAGTCAGCGCCTCGGCGAGGCGTTCGCGGCGCGCGAATTCGGTGGCGGCGCTCGGCGCAGCGTCGACGGCCAGTCGAAACGCGGCGGCCGCGGTGACGGGCTGGCCGAGCGCCAGGTGGTAGTTGCCGATCCACAAATGCAGGTACGGCGAGATCACGCTGCCGGCCGAGATGGCGGCGGCGTAGCCGAGCGCGGCGGCGGGCGGATCGCCGGCGGCTTCGCGCGTGCGGCCGAGCAGCGTGTAGTAGGTCGCCAGTGACGGGTGCGCCGGGCTGAAGGCGGCGGTTTCGCTGATGAGCCCGCCGAGTGCGACCGCCGCGAGCTGCGGCTCACCGGCTTCGTACTGCGCGCGCGCTAGTTCGAAGCGGGCGGCGCGTGCATCTTCATCGGCGAGGCTGGGCAGCGCAGCGGCGACGTCGCGGGCGGCGGCGGCCGGGTCGCCGGCCTGCAGCTCCTGCTCGGCGCGCGCGCGCAGCTCCGCCGGGGCGAGCGTGGGCGTGGGGACGGGCGTGGGGGACGGGGCGGGCGTCGCGGACGGCAGCGCAGTCGGCGACGCGGTCACCGTGGGGGCGATGAACGTCGTGGCGGCGGGCGGGGGCGGCGAGATCGAGCAGGCGCTCAGCAGCGCGAGCGCGGCGACGAGCGCAGCGGCGGGGCGCATGGGCATGGAGAGAAGTCTACCCTCACCTTCGAAACGAAGGTTTGGTACCCGGCTTCTAAGAAGCCGGGTACCAAACCTTCGTTTCGAAGGTCACGGCAGCGCGTGCAGCGCCAGCATCACGTCGCGCCAGATGGGGGCGGCGCCGCTGATGCCGCTCACGCCGCGCATCGGAGTGTTGTCGCTGTTGCCGACCCACACGCCCACGACGTAGCGCGCGCTGTAGCCGACGGTCAGGTTGTCGCGGTAGTCGTTGGTGGTGCCGGTCTTGGCCGCCGCCGGGAACGGCAGCCGCAGCGGGTTGTTCACACCGAAGGCCGGAGCGCGCGCGGCGTTGTCGCTCAACATGCTGGTCACGAGTGCGGCGTGCTGCGGCTGCACAACCTGCGTCGCCGGCGCCGGCAGGTAATCGCGCACGAGCGCGCCGTCGTGGGTGAACACACGCGCGATGGCGGTCGGCTCGCGTCGCCGCCCGTCGTCCGCCAGCACGGCATAGGCGCGCGTCAGATCCAGCAGCGTGCACTCGGCGCCGCCGAGCGTGATCGCCAGGCCGTACTGGTCGCTGGGGGGGAAGTTCACGCCGACGCGGCGGGTCAGTTCGAGAAAGGCCGGCACGCCGACGGACTGCAGCGCCTCGACCGCCGGGATGTTCAGGCTGCGGGCGAGCGCATCGCGCATGCGCACCGGCCCGTGGAATTTGCCGTCGTAGTTGCGCGGGGTGAATTCGTTGCCCCACGCGTCGCGGTAGGTCTTGGGCTCGTCCATATAGACCGTGTCCGGCGTGGCGCCGCGTTCGATGGCCGCCAGATACGTGAACGGCTTGATGGCGGATCCGGGCTGCTGCAGCGTCAGCGCCACGTTCACCTGGCCGTCGATGGCGGCGTCGACGAAATCGGCGCTGCCGACCATGGCGACGATCGCGCCGGTGTCCGGGCGCAGCACCACGACGGCGGCGTTGGTCACGTTCTGGTCGCGCAGTTCGGCCAGCCGCGCGCGCACCGATTCCTCGGCCGCCCGCTGCGCGTCGAGGTCGAGCGTGGTGTACACGTCGAGGCCGGCCCGATACAGGCCCTGCGTACCATATTCGCGCTGGAGCTGGTCGCGCACGTAGTACAGAAAATGCGGCGCGACGAGCGGCACGTTCAGCCGCGGCGCGCGAAATTCGCGCGCCTGCATGTCGCGGCGCGACGGTTCGATCTGCTCTTCCCGAATGAATCCGGCCTGCGCCATGAGCCGCAGCACGTCGGCCTGTCGGCGCAGCGCGTCGTCTTTGTTCGCCACCGGATCCCACAGCGCCGGCGCCTGCGGAATGCCGGCCAGCAGCGCGGCCTCGGCCAGCGTCAGGTCGGCCGCACGCTTGGAGAAGTACGTGCGCGCCGCGGCTTCGATGCCGTACGACTGGTTGGCGTAGAAAATTTCGTTGAGATAGATCTCGAGGATTTCGTCGCGCGTGTAGCGCCGCACGATTTCGTTGGCCAGCACGATTTCGCGCAGCTTGCGCGAGAGCGTGCGCTGGGTGCGCTCCTCGGGATCGAGCAGCAGGTTGCGGGCGACCTGCTGGGTGATGGTGCTGCCGCCGCTGACGAATTCGCGCTCCTGCCAGGCGTAATAGAACAGCCGCACGATGGCGATCGGGTCGAAGCCCACCTGGTAGCGGTAGAAGTTGGGATCTTCGGTGGCGATGGTGGCCTGGCGCAGATACGGGCTGATCTCGGCGAGGCGCACGCGCTGTCGGATGCCGGCGGCCGGATTGTCGGGGTCGGTGAGTTCGAGGAGCAGCGCGCCCTCGGCGTCGTAGATGCGCGTGCTGGCGAACGCGCTTTCGCGCGCGCGCAGCGCGCCGGCATCGGGCACGTCGGCGGCGACGACGATGTAGGCCCCGGCCGCGACGGCGAGCGCAGCGAAAAAGAGGCCGAAGACGACCAGAGCGAAGGCCAGAAAAGCGCGCGCCGCCCGAGTGCGTGGGCGATGCCGCGCGCGACGCGGCGCCGGCGGCTCGTCGGCGGGCACGTAGCCGTAGCGCTGCGGCACCGGGAGCGGGCGCGGGCGCGGGCGCGGGCGCGAATCGTTCGATGGTTTCATGGAAGCGTTGCGACGCTCCCGCATTCTCGCTTACCTGAGCTGTCGGCTGCCTGATAGGGTGCATCCGCCTGATACACGCCCTACAGCGCCCGAACGGCGCCCTCGTAACGTGCCAACCATTCGCGGGCGAACGCATCGAAGGTGCCGTCGCTCAGCGCCGCGCGGATGTCGCGCATCAGGTTCATCAGGAAGCGCAGGTTGTGCAGGCTCATCAGATAGAGGCCGAGCATCTCCTCGACGGCCAGCAGATGCCGAATGTAGGAACGCGTAAACGTGCGGCAGGTGTAGCAGTCGCACTCGGCGTCGATCGGCGTCTCGTCGTCCTCGAATTTGCGATTGCGCATGTTGATGCGCCCGTCGCGGGTGAAGGCGGCGCCGTGGCGGGCCAGGCGCGTCGGCAGGACGCAGTCGAACATGTCGATGCCGCGCGCCACGCCGCGAATCAGGTCGGTCGGCTCACCGACGCCCATCAGGTAGCGCGGCTTGTCCTGCGGCAGGGCCTCGTCCATCCATTCGAGGACGTTGAACATGTCGGCCTTGCTCTCGCCGACGGCCAGGCCGCCGACGGCGTAGCCGGGGAAGTCGAGATCCGTAATGAACCGGGCCGACTGCTCGCGCAGTTCGCGGAAGATGCCGCCCTGCACGATGCCGAAGAGCGCCTGATCGGTGCGCTTGTGCGCCTGGCGGCAGCGCGCCGCCCAGGCATGCGTGCGCCGCAGCGAAATTTCGTTGTATTCGCGGTCGTTCGGCGGCGGACATTCGTCGAAGCACATGATCACGTCGGCGCCGAGGTTCTCCTGAATCGCAATCGATTTCTCCGGCGTGAAGCGGTGCATGCTGCCGTCGAGGTGGCTCTTGAACGTCACGCCGTCGTCGTCGATCTTACGGAATTCGCTCAGCGAGAACACCTGAAAGCCGCCGCTGTCGGTCAGGATCGGCCCGTCCCAGCGCATGAAGCGGTGCAGGCCGCCGCGGCGCGCCACGAGGGCGTCGCCGGGGCGCAGGTACAGGTGGTACGTATTCGAAAGGATGAACTCGGCGCCCATCTCCTGCAGGTCGCGCGGCGGCACGCCCTTCACCGTCGCCTGCGTGCCGACCGGCATGAACTGCGGGGTGTGCATGACGCCGTGCGGCGTGTGGATCTTGCCGAGCCGGGCGCGGCCGTGGCGGGCGAGGGATTCGTAGGCGATCGACATGATGACGAAGACGGGCTACCAGTTGAAGTTGATGAAAATCCCCGCCAGCAGCGCCATCAGAAACGTGAGGGCGACGAGGTACACGACCGTTCGGCCGCGAAACAGGCCGATGAACATCAGCGTGCTCTTGATGTCGACCATCGGGCCGAACACGAGAAAGGCCACGATCGAGCCGGCGGTGAACGTGTTGACGAACGAGAGCGCCAGGAAGGCGTCGACGGTGCTGCACACCGAGAGCACGTAGGCCAGCAGCTGCAGCGCCAGCACCGAGGTCACGCCGTCGCGGCCGATCGACACCAGCGCCGACTGCGGCACGAACGTCTGCAAGCCGGCGGCGAGCAGGCTGCCGACGACGAGATAGCGCCCGACGTCGAAGAAGTCGTCGGCGGCCACGGCCAGCGCCGCCTGGACGCGCGCGCCGAAGCCGGGCGATCCGGCGTCCGACGTCGGTTCGCCGAGGCCGCCGAGGACGGGCCCGAGCGTGCGCGGCCGCAGCACGCGCACCAGCGGCGTCTTCGCCCCGAACACCACGCCGACGGCCACGGCGATCACCAGCGTGAGCGCCATGCGCGCCCAGAAGATGAACGAGAAGCCGAATGCAGCGTAGGTGCTGGCGATGACGACCGGGTTGAGCACCGGCGCGGCCAGCAGGAAGGCCACCCCGGCGGACAGCGGCAGTCCTTTCTGCGACAGCCGGCGCACCACCGGCACCACGCCGCATTCGCAGACGGGAAAGGCGATGCCGAGCAGCGCGCCGGCCAGCGCCGCCAGCGGCCGGCTGCGCGGAAAGACGGCGGCGATGTCCTCCGGGCTGACGAAGATGGTGATCAGGCCGGAGGTGAGGCTGCCGAACAGCAGAAACGGCGCCGCCTCGATGAAGATGCCGAGGAATACGGTAACGAAGTTCTGCAGCCAGTCCGGCAGCGCCAGCGCCGGCGCGAACGCCACCATCGGCAGCAGCGCATCGAGCGCCAGCGTGCCGAGCACGATGACGACGAGCACTGCGAGGCCGATGGTCAGCGATCGCGACGACCTGTTCATCGGCCTACTGGCTGGGCAGCGCGTACTGCTGCTGGAAAGCGTCGGCGGTCGTGCGCACAGCGGTCGGGATCAGGTCGAAGGGCGAAAGTAGTTTCACCACGACCGTTTCGTCGGCGCGCGCGCCGGTCAGCCACGCGTCATATTTCTCGGCGCGCACCTGCTGCAGCTCGCCCTCGGCGAGCGGGCGCACTTCGCGGCCGAGCGGGCGCATCAGGAACACGCCGCTGGCGGTGGTCGAGGTGAACGGCTGCGTTACGGCGTTCAGTGCCTGCGTGTTCAGCAGGTTGAGGGCCTCGGCGCCGAACTGATTGGTGACCTGCCGATCGCTGGCCCAGTCCACGGCGCGTCCGTCGCCGATGGGCGTCGGTTCGGTGATGGCGTTGGTGCGCGAGATCAGGCCGGCGAAGTCGACGGCGCCGGACGCCAGGTCGGCCGATGCCTGCAGCGCATCGGTGATGACGTTGAAGCGCACGTATTCGAAGTTGAAGTGCTGTGCGGTGGAATCGGCTTCGGCGCCGATGGCTTCCTGGAGCTTGGCGCGCAGCAGATCGGACTCGATGAAGCGGCGCAGGTCGTTCTCGTCGTAGCCGATGGCGGCGATGTTCTGCACGCGCTTGGCGAGTTCGTACGTGAACGTATCTTCAGCGATCGAGGTCGGCTGTATGCGAGGCTCGGCGGTGGGCGGCACCACGGCGGTTCCCTCGACGACCGTGGTCGGCTCGGGCGACTCGGTGGGGAACGGCGTGAGCGTCGCGCGATACAGGCCGATGCTGGCTTCCAGATCGGTCTGCACTTCCTCCGGAGCCACCGCAATGCTGCGGCGGGCGGCTTCCTGCCGAATCAGCTGGTCGTCGATGAGCTGCTGATAGGCAGTTTCGGCGATTGTTTCGGCGGTGGCCTGCGAAAGCAGCTGCTGGTACTGCTGCTGGTAGTACTGCACCAGGAAGCCGGCGGACGGGTCGTCGCCCTGCCCGAGCTGCGCCAGCTGCGAGCGCAGGTTGAGGGCATTGGAATTGACGCTGGCCTGCGTCAGCCGCATGCGGCGCTGCAGGTCTTTGACCGAGATCGTCTGCCCGCCGACGGTGGCGGCGGCGCGGCCGGGTTCGAAGACGGCGACCTGCAGAACGGCGACGCCGATCAGCAGCAGGGTAACGACGCCGACGGCGAGGGCGCCGATGACGATGAAACGACGCTGGCGCTGTTCGCGCTCGTAGCGCGAGAGCTGCATGCGCGTCATGGCGACTTCAGGCGTCGGGGAAGACGATTTCTTCGACATGTCTGTTCAGGGGTGATCAGCGAGATCGCCGGGATCTTCGAGATCGTCCGGCAGAGGATCGAGATGCTGGCGCCGCGGACCGAGAATGATCATCTCGTGGGCGACGATCTCGGTGCGGAAGTGACGGCGGCCCTCCGGGTCATCCCAGCTGCGCGTCTGCAGTCGTCCTTCGACGTATACCTGCTGACCGCGCATGAGGTGCTGGCGACAGATTTCGGCGAGTGCGCCCCAGGCGACGACGTTGAACCACTCCACTTCCTCGTGACGCTGGCCGTCGGGCGATGTCCAGTCGCGTCGCGTTTCGACGGCGAACGACGCCACGGCCTTTCCTCCGGGCGTATAGCGCAACTCGGGCTCACGCCCGAGTTGGCCGATGATCATCACCTTATTGAGGCTGCGCATGCCGAGTTGCGCACGTGGAAGCGCCCGGGCTCGTCCGCTTTACGCGGCGGCAGCGGCTTCGCCGTCCACAGCCGGCGCTTCCGTCGACGCGGCCGGAGCCGGCATGTCCTCGTCGGCGACGACGAGCAGGTGGCGAATGACGTCGTCCGTCAGCTTCAGGCGCTGCTCGACGCGCGCCACGGACGCTCCGGGCATCTGCACGCGCATGTGCACGTACTGTCCGTCGCGATACTTGCGAATCGGGTACGTCATGTGGCGCATGCCCCAGTTTTCCTGCTTGACGATCGTGCCGCTGCCTTCGGCCAGAATGGCCTTGACGCGCTCGACGAGCGCCGTCATCGTGGCAGTATCCAGATCGGGTTTGGCAATAAACGTCAGTTCGTAGTCGCGCATGAGTTGAAAATTCTCCTTTCCTCGGTATTCGCTGCTCTCGCACGACCTGCGGCCGCGAGAGCGGAAGGACTAGAACGCCTGACGCCGACATTCGGCGCAGACGGGCCGGGTACTATATCACAGGGAGGGTGTACAGCGCATTGCTGCATTAGAATCGCGCAGATATGGCCATCCAGATCGTCGAAGCAGCCACCGCGGGACAGCGGCGCGAGTTCATTCATTTTCAATGGGAGATCTATCGCGACGATCCGCACTGGGTGCCGCCGCTGCTGAGTGAGCGCAACGCGTTCTACGACAAGTCGCGCAACCTTTTTTTCAAGCACTCGGACGCTGCGCTCTTCCTGGCCTACCGCGACGGCGCGCTGGTCGGCACGATCGCCGCCATCCACAACACGCGGCACAACGCCAAGTGGAACGACAAGGTCGGCTTCTTCGGCGCCTTCGAGTGCCGCAACGACGAGGAAGCGGCGCGCGCGCTCTTCGACGCCGCCGAGAACTGGATCGCCGCGCGCGGCCTGAACGTGCTGCGCGGGCCGGCCACGCTCAGCCTGAACGACGAATGCGGCCTGCTGGTCGACGGCTTCGATTCGCCGCCGGTGCTCATGATGACGTACAACCCGCGCTACTACGCCGACCTCATCGAGCGCAGCGGCTTCGCCAAGTCGATGGACCTGCTGGCGTGGTGGGTGTCGATGGAACAGGGCGGCAAGGCCGTCGCCGATCGCTTCGGCCGCGTCGCCCAGATGGCGCAGAAGCGCGGCAAGTTCACCGTGCGCAGCGTGGACCTCAAGCGCATCGACGAGGAGTTCGAGCACATCAAGGGCGTGCTGTATTCCGGCCCGTGGGAGCAGAACTGGGGCCACGTCACCCCGACGGACGAAGAAATGAGCCATCTCGTCCACAACCTCAAGCAGATCGCCGACCAGGAGCTGGTGCTCATCGCCGAACTGGACGGCAAAGCCATCGGCGTGGCCGCCAGCATCCCGGACGTCAACGAGGCGCTGCGCAAGGCCTACCCGCGCCCGGGCACGCCGGAGATTTTCACGCTGCTCAAATTCCTGTGGCATAAGCGCAGCGTAAAGACCGTGCGCTTCCTGGTGCTCGGCGTCGACGCGACGCATCGCATGGCCGGCATCGACGCTGCGCTGGCCGTCAAAACCTACGAAATCATGCTGCGCAAGGGCTACGTCGGCGCCGAATGCTCGTGGATCCTCGAGAGCAACGACGCCATGAATCGCATCATCGAGCTGGGCGGCGGGCGCGTCTACAAGCGCTACCGCATGTACGACCGTCCGGTGCGCGGAGGACGCGCACGGTGAGCGCGAGCGTTCCGTCTTCGCGGCCGCTCCTGCGGCTGCACACCTGGCGCTATCGCGCGCTCTGGCTGGCCATCGACGTGGTGTTGATCAACGTCGCCTTCGTGGCCGGCTATCTGCTGCGCTATCAGGTGAAGCTCTTTTGGGACATCCAGTTCGATGCCCCGCTCGGCAGCTACGCCGGGATCCAGCTGCTGTTCACCGCCTCGCTGCTGTTCTTCTTCTGGACGGACAACGTCTATTCGGTGCGCAACGCCTCGTGGACCGAACAAATGAGCCGCATCGCTGGTGCCACGCTCAAGATGCCCTTCGCCGTGTGGACGGCGATCTTCATCATCGGGCCGGAGGTGTACTCGCGCCTGATGATCCTGCAGGCGGCGCTGGTGCTGCTGCTGCTGCTGGGCATCGCCCGCGCCGCCAAGCGCACCGTCGAAGCCTCGCTGCGCGCGCGCGGCGTCGGCGTGTCCAACCTGCTCATCGTCGGCGCCGGCGAGCTCGGCCGCGCCGCCATGCGCACGATCTTCGCCCGTCCCGACCTGGGCTATCGCTGCGTCGGCTTCGTCGACGACGACCCGCAGCGCGGCCAGACCGACATCGGTCGCTTCCCCGCCCTCGGCGACACGCAGGCGGTGGCGACGCTCATCCGCGAACACAACGTGGACGAAGTGCTGATCACGCTGCCGTGGAGCGCGCAGTCGAAGATTCAGGAAATCGTGGCGCTCTGCGAACGACTCGGCGTGACCGCGCGCGTGGTGCCCTCGATCCTGCAGCTGAACTACAGCCGCATCGACGTCAACGATTTCGGCGGCATTCCGGTCCTCGGCATCCGCGGCGCCACCGTCAGCCCGGTCAATCGCCTGCTCAAGCGCGCGTTCGACCTGGCGCTCGGCGCGCTGATCAGCCTGCTGTCGCTGCCGCTGGTGGCCGTCGCCGCGCTGGCGGTGCGCCTCGAATCACCCGGCCCGGCCATCTTCACCCAGATGCGCGCCGGCATGAACGGCAGGCCGTTCAAGATTTACAAGCTGCGCTCGATGCGCGTCGGCGCCGAGGAGGAGCGCAAACGCCTCGAGGCGCTCAACGAGGTCGAAGGGCCGATGTTCAAGATCCGCAACGACCCGCGCGTGACGCGCGTCGGGCGCATCATCCGCAAGCTGAGCATCGACGAATTCCCGCAGTTCTGGAACGTGCTGCGCGGCGACATGAGCATCGTCGGCCCGCGCCCGGCGCTGCTCTCCGAAGTCGCCGAATACGACGACTGGCACCGCGACCGCCTGCGCGTCAAGCCCGGCATCACCGGCCTCTGGCAAATCAGCGGCCGCAGCGAGCTCAAGTTCGAGGAGATGGTGCTGCTCGACGTGTATTACATCGACAACTGGTCGCTGCTCGAAGACGTCACCATCGTGCTGCGCACGGTGCCGTATCTGCTGTCGAATCGGGGCGCGTATTAGCCTGCGCCTCCCCCCTGACCCCCTCTCCCCCTCAATTTCGCTTCGGCTCTGATCGAGCAACGCTCTTGCTGGCGACGCGAAATTTCGGCGAAGAGGGGGCGCGTGGCGGGAATTTCCCCCTCTTCGCCGAGATTTCGCGCGCTTATCAGTCATTTGCTCGACAAAACGTAAGCGAAATCGAGGGGGAGAGGGGGTCAGGGGGTGAGGCGTAGACGCGAATCAATGCCCCCTTGTGAGGAGCCGGGGGTGACGCATACATCCCCTAAAAATCATCCATCGTAGGGGATGTTCCCACGCACCGATTTCCTGCACGATCTCACCGCTATCACTCTCCTCGTGCATCAGCGAGGCGGAATTCATGGAAGCAGGGGATCGATGCAATGAACAAAAGAGAAACCGAAAGACGAAGCACAGCCCAAGTCTGGGCGCAGGGCGCAGTCGCTGCGTTTCTGGCGATGGGTTTGAACACGTTCGGTGCGACGACGGCTGCAGCAACGGATGCGACGCCGTTGCGCACCGGGACGACGAGCACCAAAGCGCCGATGGCCCCGCCGCTGCTGGCCGCGCCGGCCGCCGTCAAATCCGCGGTGTCGGCGACGGAGGTCATCACAACAATCCAGTGGGCCATGCCCGGCAGCCCCGCCTACGTGTGCATGTCCAATCCGGCAACGGCGGAGGCCGTTCTTTGGGCAGGAAAATACAAAACTCCGATCAAAAGACCAAGCTTCAATCCGTGGTTCCAGACGCCGAGCGTCTGTGCGGACAGCGATACGGCGGAAACCATCGTGCCGATGATCACGAGCACCGAACTGCTCGGCAATGCGTTCGCCGTGATTTACCCGGGGGACGTCATCACCGCGTCCGACCCGGTCAGCCTTCCTCTGCCGACGCAATATACTTATTATAATCCGACGCGGCAATTATGGCTGCGCGATGGCAAGTGGCGCGCGTTCTATGGCCCATATTTGGGTGAGGCTACGGAGGTATCGGTCAATGGCACGGTGTTGTCATCATCGGACTACCGCATCGTCGGTCCGGGGCTGTTGATGACCAAAGTGATGACGGATTTCAACGTCAGCGCCACGACCAGAATCACGACGCCGTATGGGGTTTTGCAAAACACCAGCAATGGGTTGAATCACTCCTTGGAGAACGAGATGTGGCCTCTGGCTCCGGGCTACGTGGGAAAGACCAATGTCAATCCGAGTGGCTTGATCGAGGACAGCGCCAACACCGTGCTGACGGACGACGGGCGAAAGACGTCCAGGGAGATCAGGCCCTGGGATGACCAGGACTGGGGGAGCAACCTCTGGCTTCGCACGAGCCCGACAGCGCCGGCAGTGGCCGTCAATAGTTTCTATGTCGAGTCGAGCTCGACGTGGATGACAGGACAAGGCGATCGCACCAAAGGCTGGATTTCTTCGGGCATGCAGCTGGTCGCACCGAATACGATCCTGTCCACCGGATGGTTCACCTCGGCGCAAACCGGTCGGCGGATCGAATACAGTGCGCGAACTGCGATCGAGGCGATGAGCCAGGAAGTTCGCACGACGTACACCTTCTCGGACCCGCTCGGGATCGGGATGCTGGAAATGATCCCCACCGCCAATTTTTATGACTTCGGAAGCTACAAAAACAAGAGCCTGGTGTTCGTCGGCGACCCGGCGCGACAGGGCGGCTTCGCCCATCTTGTGGATGATCGATTCGATCGCGGCTGGGGCATGGGCTATCAATTGACACCCGGCGTAGCATGGAACGGCTTCGCCCTCGAACGCACGTATGTGCAGATAAGAGCGGGGGCATTGGTCACGGGCGGTCAGATCGAGAACAACACCGCGTATTTCACGACCAGTGTGCAGCTCGGCGCCTCGACGACGATCACCGACGCGGCGAACGTCTACAACGGGAACGGATCTCTATCGTATTCCTTTTCTCAGCAGCCGACGGATGAATGGTACGGCGGCTATCGATATAACTACGGCGACGTAGTTCACCAGCCCCAGAGCAAACTCGAGCTCAGCTATTCATACAGCTCCACCAACCCGGAGGCGACGGTGATCAGCTTCACGCATCGGATGCGGCTCCAGTGGGATGCCCCGCCGAGCTTCGATGCGATGCTGAGCGGTTTGACGATTACGCCGGGTGTGCTGAGTCCGGCGTTCGTGTCGACGACGCTGGCGTACACCGCAGAGGTGGCGAATGACGTGGCCAGCACGCTGGTGACGCCGGCGCTGAGCGACCCGAACGCCATTTACACCATCACCGGAATGACCGGGGTGTGCACGCCGGCGATGTCGCCGGCCAACTGCGCGCTGTCCGTGGGCATGAACATCATCTCCGTGACGGTGACGGCCGAAGACGGCGTGACGACCGAGGAATATGTGCTGTCGATCCGGCGCCTGCGGGGGCCCGACGCGTCTCTGATGGCGCTGGACATCGAGCCGGGCGATCTGTCACCGGCATTCGTGTCGACGACGCTGAACTACCAGACGGTGGTGCCGGACGGCACGACGTCGGCGGTGGTGACGGCGACGACGAGCGACGTCAGCGCGACGATCGCATATGCGTCGACGGCGGGGGCATGTGTGGGGGCGACCGGGCCGGTCGCCCATACATGCGACATCGCATCTTCCGGCACCACCACCATCACAATCACTATCACTACTCCCGACCTGACCACGACCAAGATCTACACAACCGTGGTGACGGTGGCGGACGCGAACGCGTCGAGCGACGCGTCGCTGATGGCGCTGGACATCGAGCCGGGTGAGCTGTCGCCGGCGTTCGTGTCGACGACGACGAGCTACACGACGGAGGTGCCGAGCGGCACGACGTCGGCGGTGGTGACGGCGACGACGAACGACGTCAGCGCGACGATCGCATACGCGTCGACGGCAGGGGCATGTGTGGGGGCGACCGGGCCGGTCGCCCCGACGTGTGACATCGCCTCTTCCGGGACGACGACGATCACGGTCACGATCACTGCCGCCGACGGCACGACGCAGGAATACGTGATCGTGGTGACGGTGATGACCTTCGAAGGCCCGCACATCGCTGAACTTGCCATCGACATCCCCGGCCTGACGCCGGCGTTCGTTTCGACGACGCTGCAGTACCAGACGGAAGTGCCGAGCGGGACGAACCAGCTGGTGGTGACGCCGACGCTGAGCATCAGTGCCACGGCGGCGTATTCATCGACGGCGGGGGCGTGCGTCGACAGCGGAGTGAGCGGCACATGCCCGCTGTTCCCAACGGAAACGACAACGGTGACGATCGACATCACGGACGGCACGACGACGCGTAACTACACGATCCGGGCAACGCGCGCGGCCGCTCCGGGCAGCGTGCGAAAGTACTGGTTCCCGGTGGTGCCGGTCTTGAAATAGAGAGTGATAGCAGATAGTGGATAGTGATAGTGGAGATGTTGTTCACTACTACTATCACTATCTGCTATCACTTCTTCATCCGCGGATCGAGT
>JBIIIA010000031.1:0-15641 GCA_044235195.1 Thermoflexales bacterium | reverse complement strand
TCCGACGGCAGCATGTCCGGCGTGAACTGAATGCGCTTGAAGACGCCGCCGATCGAGCGGGCCAGCGCCTTCGCCAGCACGGTTTTGCCCACGCCCGGCACGTCTTCGATCAGCAGGTGCCCGTGGCAGAGCAGACAGATCGCGGTCAGCTCGACGGTGTCGCGCTTGCCGACGATCACCTTCTCGACGTTGGCGATCAGACGTTGGGCCAGATCCTGAATCATTGCAGAGGTTCCGAGTGCGCAGTCGTGCGCCGTTTAGAGCAGTTCTTTGACCACGGCGATCGCCGCGTCGTAATCGGGATGCTGGCCGAAGACCGGCACGTACTCGGCGTAGCGCACGACGTCGTTGCGATCGATGACGAAGACGCTGCGCTGATCGAGCCGCAGCGCAGGAATGTGCACGCCGACGGCGTCGCCGAAGCCCATGCTCATGTGGTCGGACAGCACGGTGATGTTCTTCACCTCGGCGTCGGCCGCCCAGCGCTTTTGGGTGAACGGCGGGTCGGCGCTGATGGTAATGATTTTAGCTGCATCGCCGAGCTTGGCGGCCTCTTCGTTGAAGCGCTTGGTCTGCGCGTCGCAGACGCCGGTGTCGAGCGAGGGGACGACGCTGATCAGGCGCACGGTTCCCTGCATGGCGCCGAGATCGATGGTGCTGAAGTCGTTGGCGTGTACGACCGATCCCGGCCATTTGTCGCCGACGTTGAGCGTGTTGCCGACGATGGCGAGCGGTTTGCCTCGGAATTCGATGGTTCGATTGCTCATGACGCGCAAGTGTAGCCGACGAGCTTAGGGGATTTTTTGCAGCTGAGCGACGGCGCGCACGAAGGCGCCGACGGACGGGGAGCGCGCGCGCAGCGCCTGCACGGCCGGGCCGACGGGATCGTTGCCCGCCGCCGGCGCGCCGCCGGGCGTGTCGTTGTATGCGCCGTAGAAGGCGAACCACGCCTGGTTCAGTTTGCGAATGCCGTAGCCGGCGGCGACGAAGTCGGCGCGGCGTTCGTTCATGTAGTGCTCGGCTTCGTCGACGCGGCCGGCGGCCAGCAGCGCGTCTACGCGCACACGGGTGGCGCGCATCTCTTTGTTGAAGTCGAATGCGGCGGCGCGCGCCGTGCGGCGTGCATCGGTCGCCAGCTCGGCCGCTGCCGTCTCCTCCGGGTAGAAGCGCCGCAGGACGCGCTCGCCGAGCTCGCGCTGCACGATGGCGGCGGTGGTCTCGTTGATCGTGCGCGCGACGGGGTCGCGCTCGTAGTTCAGGCCCACCCAGCTGAACAGCAGATAGTTGTGCGTCCATTCGTGCAGCGAGGTTTCGACGATGAAGCGCAGCGAGGCCGTCTCCGGCAGCATGGTCGGGTAGGTGGCGTAGCCGCCGATGGGCGTCACCAGCGATGCCACGTCGAATCGCGCGTCGACGTCGCGCTCGATGCGGTCGAAGGCGTCGACGCTCAGCTCGGCGGCGAGCTCGCGCTGATCGACGCGTTCGATGCGATCGCGCCGGGAGACGATGAGGATGTGCGGCAGCGGCGTCAGGCGGAAGCGCAGCGGCGGCAGCGGCTGGCCGGCGATGCCGAAGTCTTCTTCGCGGAGCACGGCCTCGGCCTGCTCCTGCAGGATGGCTTCCACGATCGGTCGCTCGGCGTCGAGCCGTCGCAGCAGGTCGTCGCGTTCGGCTCGCAGGGCTGCCGAGGCGCGCTGCGGGTCCGATTCGCGCGGATCGGCGTAGCGTGCAGCGACCGCCGCTTCCAGCTTGTCGGCGCGGTCGACGCTGCGCAGAAACGCGCGCACGCGGCGCACCCGCTCGGCCTCGTCCAGCGCGCGATGCGGCGCGCGAAATTCGTACGTCAGTTTGTCCCACGCCGCGCGGGCGATCCACGCCGCGAGGTCGAAGCGCACGTCGCTCAGCATGGCGTCGAGCGGGCGCGCACGCTCCGCACGCGTCGGCGTTTCGTAGGCGAAGGCCAGTGTGAGTGCCACGACGAACGCCGTGCGCCGCATCAGTCCGCCGATCGCGCGAATTCGTTTATCCATACATTTCTCCGTTTATCCACAGAGTTATCCACAGGTTGTCCACAGCACAAGTCTGAAAACCGGCGTTTTTTGTGGAAAAGTGGGAAAAATCTGGGGATAAAGCGGACTCCCTGTGGATAACTTTGTGGACAAATCCACCGACGGGTAGCATGGGGCTAATGAGAAGAAGCGATTCAACATCGTCATCGGAAGCTGTGCACCGCATCGTGATCGATTCGCCGGTCGGACGGCTGGCCGTCGACGCTGTTCGTGATGCGATCACGGGCGTGCATTTCGTCGATTCTGACACGCTCGCCGGAGAATCCTGTGAGTTGCTCGAGGCGGCGCGCGCGCAGCTGCACGAGTATTTCGCCGGGCGGCGCAGAACGTTCGACCTGCCGGTGTCGCTGGCCGGCTGCGGCGAATTTCAGCGGCGGGTGCTGGCCGAGGTGGCGGCGATTCCGTTCGGCATGACCGAATCGTACGGCCGCATCGCCGCGCGCGTCGGCCGGCCGCAGGCGTCGCGCGCCGTCGGCCAGGCGAACGGGCGCAACCCGATCAGCCTCCTGATTCCGTGCCACCGCGTCATCGGATCGAACGGGACGCTGACGGGCTACGGCGGCGGGCTGCCGGCCAAAACGTGGCTGCTGCGGCACGAGGGAGTCCTGCTGCCGCGATGACTCGCCCGCTGCACGTGGCGATCGATGGTCGCCTGATGTTCTACCGGCGAGCGGGGATCGCCAACTACACGCGCCGGCTGGTGCAGGCGCTCGCCGCGCTCGACGACGACGGCGGCGCCCCGCTGCAGCTGACGATGCTGCTGGACCGGCGCGACGCCGACCTGGGCTGGCTGCCGGCCGGCGTGCGCGTGCGCCGCACGGTGACGCCGGCGCATCACCCGGCCGAGGCGTGGACGCTGCCGCTCGAGCTGGCGGCGCTCGACGTGCGCGAGCGCGTCGACGTGGTGCACTTCCCCGACTTCATCGCCTGCCGCGGCCGCTTCCGCAAAGTCGTGACGATCCACGATTTGTATTTCCTGGAACATCCGGAAGTGATGACGCCGGCGGCGGCGCGCTACTACGGCGCTGTGGCGGCGAGCGTGCGCCGGGCGGATCGCGTGATCGCCGTGTCGGAATTTACGCGCGGCGACATCGCGCGCCTGCTGCCCGCCTGTGCGCCGCGCACCCACGTGATCCTCGAGGCGGCGGACCCTGCACCCGACGGGGCGCGCGTCGAAGCGTCGCCGCCGTATGCGTTGTTCGTCGGCACGTTCGAGCCGCGCAAGAACCTGGACACGCTCATGCAGGCGCTGGCCCGCACGCCGCGCGACGTGCGGCTGGTGGTGATCGGCGAAGCGGGCTGGGGCGCCGGCGGACCGGCGGAGGCGGCGCGGGCGCTCGGGCTGGGCGATCGCGTGCACTTCGCCGGCCGCGTGGACGACGCGGCGTTGGATCGGTGGTACCGCGGGGCGCGCATGCTGGTGCACCCGGCGTTGTCGGAAGGGTTCGGGCTGATCGTGCTCGAGGCGATGCAGCGCGGCGTGCCGGTGATCTGCAGCGACAGCGGCGCGCTGCCCGAGGTGGTCGGCGACGCCGCGCTGCGGCATGCGCCGCGCGACGTCGACGGGCTGGCGGCGCACATGGCGGTGCTGTGGAGCGACCCGGCGGCGCGGGCGGCGCTGAGCGAGCGCGGGCGAGCGCGGGCGGCGCAGTTCAGCTGGCGCCGTGCGGCGCAGGAGACGCGCATGGTGTATCGTCTGGCGCAACATTCGTGAAGCTTTTATTCCTTACGCCGCAGCTGCCGCACCCGCCGCGGCAGGGCACCGCCCTGCGCAACTGGGGGCTGATTTCACACCTCGCCGCGCGCGGGCATGAGATCAGCCTGCTCAGCTTCGATGAGGACGGCGGCGAACCATCGGAGGCGCTGCGTCGCGCGTGCGTGCGCATCAAACGCGTGCCGGTGCCGCTGCGCCGCGCCGTGGATCGGCTGCGCACGCTGGCGACGTCGACGCTGCCCGACATGGCGTGGCGTCTGTGGTCGCCGGAATTTCGCGCGACGTTTCAGAACATGGTGCGCGAAGTGCGCCCCGACGTGGTGCAGGTCGAAGGCATCGAGCTGGCGCGTTACATCACCGAATACGGCGCCAGCCCGGCGCTGCCGCGCGTGGTGTTCGACGACCACAACTGCGAGTACCTGCTGCAGCAGCGCGCCTTCCTGAGCGACGTGCGTCGCCCGAAGCGCTGGCACGGCGCGGCGTATTCGTTCGTGCAGTCGCTGCGGCTGCGCGCATTCGAGCGCCGCATTCTCGAATCCGTGGACGACACGTTGTGCGTCTCCGAACAGGATGGCACGATGCTGCAGGCGCTGGCGCCGCGCGCGCGCGTGCACATAGTGAGCAACGGCATCGATGTGGCCGACTACGAAGTAGGCGCGCCGGCGGACGGTGCGACGCTCGTGTTCACCGGCAAGATGGACTTCAGACCGAACATCGACGCGGCGTTGTGGTTCGCGCGCGAGGTGCTGCCGGAGGTGGCGCGCGCGGCCCCCGACGTGAAGCTGCTGCTGGTCGGACAGAGGCCCGGCCCGCGGCTCGATGTGCTGCGTGAAGACCGGCGGGTGACGATCACCGGGGCGGTGCCGCAGGTGCAGCCGTACATCGGGCGTGCGGCGGTGTACATCGCCCCGCTGCTTGCCGGCGGCGGCACGCGCTTCAAGCTGCTGGAGGCGATGGCGATGGGCAAAGCCGTGGTCAGTACGCGGCTGGGCGCCGAAGGGTTCGAGGTCGAATCCGGGCGCGAGATGATGCTGGCCGACTCCCCGGGCGAGTTCGCGCGCGTGGTGATCACGCTGTTGACGGATGCCGAACGACGCGCGGCGCTCGGTGCGCGTGCGCGAGCGTTCGTCGAGCGCAGCTACGACTGGAGCGCGATCGTGCCGGCGCTCGAGGATGTGTATGCCGCGCATCGTTGATCTGCCCGAGATCGTGGCCGGGCTGCGCGGCGCAGCCGCCGAACGCGCGGCGCGGCTGTTGTACGTCGAACGCGTGACCGGGCGCTGCGTGGTGCCGGCCGGCATCGAGGACTGGGTGCGCCGGCAGATGGGCGACGTGGCGGCAGTGGAGACGCAGACTGTGGTGCGCGTGGTGAATCGCGTGACGTGGGACGGCGCGTTGTACAACCCGCTGCGCAGCCGGCGCCCGCTGCGGCACGCTGCGCCCGAGGCGGCCGACGCCGAGATCGATTTGTTCGCCGAGCCGCTGCGCACGACGACGGAAGATCCCTTCGGCCGCGTGCACGGCGAACACTGCGTGACGTCCGGGAATATTTCGCGCTGGGACGGCCAGTGCGCGGTGTTGATTTTCGCCGAGCCCGACCCGCTGCGGGCGACGGCCGAGCACATGCGCGACTATTTTCGTACGGCGCTGCGCTGGGCGTGCGCAGCGCACGAGCAGGATGCGCAGGCGCGCTATTTCCTCTGGATGTGGAACGGCGGCCCGCGCGGCGGTGCATCGATGCGACATGCGCATGCGCAGCTTGCGCTCGGGCGCGGCATGCACTACGCGCGCATCGAGGCGATGCGGTGCGCGGCGCTGGAGTATCGAGCGCAGCACGGCGCGAATTTCTTCGCGGACATGTGTGCGCTGCACGACGACCTCGGCCTGGGATTTCGTGCGGCCGGCCTGCGCGGATTTCTGCACGCGGCGGCGATGCGGCCCAAGGATGCGTGGATCTTCGGCGAATCGCCGACGCTCGACGACGCGCTGGCGGACGCGTTCGCTGCGACGCTGCGCGCGCTGATCGACCGCACCGGCACCGGCGCGTTCGACGCCGTGGTGTATGTGCCGCCGTCGTTCCCCGGCGCCTCCGAAGACTGGAGCGGGTTCCCGTGTTTTGCCCGCATCGTCGACCGCGGCGCACCGAGCATGGTTTCGTCCGACATCGGTGCGCTGGATTTGTTCGCGCACAATTCGATCGCGGTCGATCCGTACGAAGTGCGTGAGCAGCTGGGGCTGTCGTGAACGAACATTTTCTGCGCGCGGCGGACACGGCGTTTTTCGTCTTTCACGGGCTGGTGGTGCTGGTCAATGTGTTCGGCTGGATACCACGTCGCACACGACGTCTGCATTTCGTCGTGATGGCGGTGACGGCATTCTCGTGGTTCGCACTGGGGCCGCTGCTTGGCTACGGCGTGGGGTATTGCTTTTGCACGGACTGGCACTGGCGCGTCCGGCGCGCGCTGGGGTACGATGACGCAGGAAATTATGTCCAGTTGTTGCTCGGGGCGGTCGGGCTGCCGCTGAGCGCCGCGGCGTCGGCAGTCGTGGCGTACGGCGCGTTCGCGGCAGCGGCGATCGGCGCGCTGGCGACGGCCGTCGCATCGGCGCGCCGGCCGGGTGGGTGATTCGTATATCACCCAAAAACACCCCAAAATTACTCAATCAGACGATAGACGGCGGCGTAGGATGGGAATAAGCTGGTATTTCTTGGCTCGTTCTGTTTTCCCTCGATCTCTATGCTTTACGACGATTATGTAGCCGTGCAGGTGCAGATCCAGACGAAGCTGCGCCGTTTCCGGCGCGGTGTGCCGCTGGACTGGACCCCGTTCGAAGAGGCGCTGGCGAACTTCGAATCGCGTGCAGCGAACATCGCACGCGCAGTGAAAGGGACGGATATCGCGGCGCAGCGCGCGCTGCTGCAGTCGCGGAAGATCACGTCCGTCGATCTGACGCTGCATTATTTGCGCCGCATCCGCCGCATGCAGAATCTGAATGCGGTGATGGAACTGAATCCGGATGCGCTGGCGCTGGCCGAGGCCGTCGACCACAGCGTCGCGCGCGGCGATCTGCACGGCATCCCGATTTTGATCAAAGACAACATCGGCACGGGCGACCGCATGCACACGACGGCCGGCGCCGACGTGCTGCGTGATGCGCGCGCCGATCGTGATGCGATGCTGGTGAGCCGCCTGCGCGAGAGCGGGGCGATTCTGCTGGGCAAGACCAACCTGAGCGAGTGGGCGAACTTCTTTGCCAGCTCGCCGAAGCCGAACGGCTTCTCGGCGAACGGCGGGCAGACGCGCAACCCGCATGGCCTCCACGATGTCGGCGGCAGCAGCGCCGGTTCGGCGGCGGCAGCCGCTGCTGGGTTGTGCGCGGCGGCGGTCGGCACCGAGACGCACGGCAGCATCATTTATCCGAGCCTGTGCAACGGGCTGTATGGATTGAAGCCCAGCCTGGGGCTGATCAGCCGCGATCGAGTGATTCCGATCACCGACGCCACGGACACGGCCGGCCCGATGGCGCGCACGGCGGCGGACACGGCGGCGCTGATGGATGCGATGATCGGATTCGATCCCTCGGATCCGACGAGCGTGGCGGCGGCGGCGGATGCACGAGGAGCGGCGCTGCTGCGTTCGGGCGTGTCACACGCGCTCGGGCAGGACGGGCTGCGCGGCCGTCGCATCGGGCTGGTGCGCGTGCGCCACGGCGGCGAGACGTATCGGGAAGCGTTCGCCGGCATGCGCGCGGCGCTGCGGCAGGCCGGCGCCACGGTGGTTTCCGTGACGCTGCCGAAGTATCAGTCGCCGTTTCTCGACATCATGTCGCACGGCTACGTGCACGGCGTCGCCTCCTACTTCGAAGCGACGCGCGCGCCGGTGCAGCACATGTCTGAAGTTGTCGAACACAATCGACGTGATCCGGCGCGTCGTGCGCCGAACGGCATGGGGCGACTGGAGCGGGCATTGCAGAATTCGTGGACGCGCGAGGAATACGAGGCGCGGGTGGAAGACGCACGCACACGCGCGCGCGCTGCGATCGATGTGACGTTGCAGGAACACAGATTGGATTTCATCGCCACGTTCAGCCCGCTCGGCTTCGACGAGCGTTTCGTGCTGGCCGGTGCGCCGATCATGGCGCTCCCCGCCGGCTTCCTGCCGAACGGTCGCCCGTACGGCTTCGTGCTCGGCGGGCGCTGGCTCGACGACACTGCGCTCGTGGCCGCTGCCGGAGCGTGGGAGAGAACCGTGAAAGAATCCGTGGAATGACGGTGCGGCAGCCGCCGACAGTGACGAGCGAATCGCGCGGGCAAGGGCTCACAAGAAGACATTGATTCGCCGCGTTTTACCTCACCCCCGGCCCCTCTCCCCCTCGATTTCGCTTGCGTTTTTGTCGAGAAAGTAGCGATATGCACGCGAAATCTCGGCGAAGAGGGGGAAATTGCCGCCACGCTTCCCCCTCTTCGCCGAAATTTCCCGTCGCCGGCAAGAGCGTTGCTCGATCAGAGCCGAAGCGAAATTGAGGGGGAGAGGGGGTCAGGGGGTGAGGCGTAGGCGGGCAGCAATGCCCTTAGCCCGGGCGCGCCGACAGCACATCGTTGGATCGGCCCTGCGGTCGCCGGTTGGCGCTGGGACAACAGGATTTCTACAAAATCGTAAGGCACACCCCAGACGGGCGAGGTGGTTGACAGGTGCACTAAAATAGTGCACACTATTTTAGTATGATCAGAAACATTACTTTGTCCGCGGATGAGGCAATGATCGAGTCCGCCCGGCAGCGAGCAGCTGCGGAAAACACCACGCTGAATGAGCTTTTTCGCCAATGGCTGACGCATTACGTGGCGCAGCCTGCGGCCGCGGACGGCTATCGCAGCTTGATGCGCAGGCTGAGCTATGTGAATTCCGGCGGCAAGTTCAGCCGTGAGGAACTGAATGAACGTTGACGAAATCAGCGGGCCGTTTTTCATCGATACGAACATTGTTCTCTATTCGTTCGATGCCGGTGCACCTGCGAAGGCGGAGACGGCGAAACGCATCATCGAGTATGCGTTGCGCACACAGCGCGGCATGATCAGCAGCCAGGTGCTGCAGGAATTCCTGAATGCGGCGACGAAGAAATTTACTGCTGCTTTTCAGCCGGGCGATCTGCGGTTGTACAGCCGCAACGTGCTGATGCCGTTGTGTGGCCACTACCCGTCCGATGCGACGTTCGATCATGCGCTCGTGGTTCACGAGGAAACGGGCTACTCCCTGTACGACAGCCTGATCGTCTGTGCAGCGCTCGAATCCGGGTGCACGACGTTGTTGAGTGAAGATTTGCAGCACGGCCGTCGCATCCAGAACATGGCGATCGTGAACCCCTTTCTGGTTTGACAAAAACAAATTCACCGACTAGACTCTAACTCTGCGTTTTCAACCGACGTAAATTTACAGGGAGGTGCGGCAACACATGGACAGGCTGAACGGAAAGATCCGAATTCTCGCCAGCGATCCGGCGTTTCCTTGCCGTACTGCGCCTGTTGCCCATCGAGGTTGAAAAGTATTCTTCTTGATCGGATGCAAGCCACAGGCGCCTGGGTGTTCTGTGGCTTTTTTGTTGCCTCGTTTGCGCAGCGCCACGGAGCCCCTCCGACGCTCGTGTTCATTCATCGTGATTAGTGTTGTGCGTTTGCGTGAGAGGTGCATCGATGCGATTGATCATTCGCAGCTACCGTGAAGACCCGGAGCTGCCGGACATCGTCTGGCCCGCCATCAAGCAGCGTGTGTGGCTGAAGTTCATGTTCCATGATCCGGTGGCCGGCCGGCTGTGGCATTTTCTGCAGGAGGATTTCGCTGCCTACCAGTTCGCGCTGCGCGACGAAGATGCGGGCGGGCGCGTGGCGGCCGTGGCGCACACGCTGCCGCTGCGCTGGGACGGCGAGCTGCCCGACGACGGCTGGGACGGCGTCTTCGAAAAGTGCGTGGCCGATCTGCGGAGCGGAACGGCGCCGAACACGCTGACGGCGATCGAGGCCAGCATCGCGCCGGAGTATCAGGGGCGCGGCGCGGCGCGGCTCATTCTGGAGCACATGCGCGCGCTCGCGGCGCAGGCCGGCCTCGACTCGCTGGTGGCGCCGGTGCGGCCGACATGGAAGGCGCGCTACCCGCTGACGCCGATGGAGCGCTACGTGACGTGGACGCACGACGCGTCCGGCGCGCCGTTCGACCCGTGGCTGCGCGCGCACTGGCGGCTCGGCGCGCGCATCGAGAAAGTCGCCCCGCGTTCGATGACGATCCCCGGCACCGTGGCGCAGTGGGAGGACTGGGCCGGCATGCGCTTTCCCGAGAGCGGCGAATACGTCGTGCCCGGCGCCCTGTCTCCGGTGCGCATCGACCGCGAGCGCGACGAGGGCGTGTACCTCGAGGCGAACGTGTGGATGAGGCATGGGGAGAGGGGAGAGGGGAGAGGGGAGAGGGGAGAGGGGAGAGGGGCGAGGGATGAGGAAAGAGTGGGGACTGATGGATGAGCGAATGTGCGAGCCGGAGCGGGATGTGAAGGCGATCGTCGAGATCGACAACGCGTGCTGGGAGCAGGCGGGCGTCGAATTTCGCATGCAGGAGGACGAGCTGCGCAACGACTGGATGCATTTCGAAAATTTCAAGCCGCAGCGCGATTGTGCGGTTTGGGAATGCGACGGCGTCGTGGCGGCGTACGGCAGCGTGGCGTGGCACATCGACGACGAAGGGCGGCAGTTGTTCATGCTCGACGGGCGGGTGCATCCGCGCATGCAGCGACGCGGGTTCGGCGCGGCGGTGCTGGCGTGGCAGGAAGCGCACGCGCGCGCGGCGGCGCAGCCCGATCGTGCGCATGCGCTGCAGACGACGGCGATCGACGGGGTCGACGGCGAGGCGGCGCTGATGCAGTCGTGCGGCTTCGCGCCGGTGCGACGCACCGTACTGATGCTGCGTGACCTGCGTGAGCCGATTCCCGACCTGCCGCTGCCGGACGGCCTCATCGTGCGCCCGCCCGAGCGAGACGAGCTGCGCCGGCTGCACGAGGCGCGCAACGAAGCGTTTCGCGATCACTGGGGCCATCGCGAATTCACCGAAGCCGACTACGCCGGCCTGCTCAGCGATCCGCTGGTGCATCCGGAATGGTGGCAGGTGGCGTGGGACGCGAACACCGGCGAGCCGGCGGCGGCGGTGCACGTGAAGATCTACGAGCAGGACAACGAGTACTACGGTGTTCGGCGAGGATGGACCGACCCGGTGTGGGTGCGGCGGCCGTGGCGCAGGCGCGGCGTGGCGCGCGTGCTGCTGGCGCGCGCGTTCGCGCAGCTGTGCGCGCTCGGGATGAACGAGGCGTCGTTGACCGCCGATTCCCAGAATCTGAGCGGCGCCACGAAGCTGTACGAAAGCATGGGATTTCGCATCACGCGAGGATGGACGAAATGGCGCAAGGAGATCTGACCATTCACCACGAGCTCCCTGCCATGCTCGCCGACGGCGCAGCCATGCGCCCGTGCGACCCAGCGCGCGACGCATCGGCCATCGCAGCGATCGAGAACGAACTCTGGGTGCACGCCGGCTTTCGTCTGCAGGCGACCGACGAAGCGCTGCTGCACAATCGCTGGGCGCGCGCGCCGCAGTTCGCACCGCACGAGTATGGACTCATCGTCGAGCGTGCGGGAGAAGTGCTGGCGTACGGCATGCTGACAGGCAGCGTCGTGGAGGACGGATCGACGCAGTACTCGCTGCAGGGTGGAGTGCGACCACAGGCGCGGCGCCGCGGATACGGCGGGGCGCTGCTGCGGCGCCTCACGGACCTTGCGTGGCGCCGTGCCGATGCGGGGGCGTGCAACTTCGAGATGACCGTGCTCGATGGGCAGGCCGATCATGCGGCGCTGGCGGCGGCGCACGGCTTCGCGCCGGGGCGTCGCTGCGTGCAGATGGTGCGCGACCTGACGCGGCCGATCGACGAGGCGCCGCTGCCGGACAGGCTGTGCGTGCAGTCGCCCGCGCCGCATGACGTGCGTCGCGTGCTCGAAGCGCGCGAGGCCGCGTTTCGCGGCCAGCGCGGCCACATCGAAGCCACGGAGGATGATCTTCGCGGCATGGAGGCCGACCCGGCCGCGCAGCCGGAAGGCTGGATCGTGGCGTGGGATGCGCGCACCGGCGAGCCCGTGGGCGCGGCGCAGCCGGGGATTTACGAGCCCGACAACCTGCGATTCGGGCTGCAGCGCGGCTGGCTGTACTGGCTGTGGGTGCGGCCGCCGTGGCGGCGGCGCGGCGTGGCGCGGGCGCTGCTGGCTCGGGCGTGTGCGCAGCTGCGTGTGCAGGGGATGCGCGAGGCCACGCTGTTCGCAGACCTGGCGAGCGACGGTGCAGCGATCGCGCTCTACGAGAAATTCGGTTTTCGCAAAGAACTCGGCTGGACGATATGGAACCGCACAGTGCGCGATTCATCGGAGAACGGAACGAAAGAGAACGGAGAAAAGTGAACGGAGGAGACGACGCATGATTCAGAACACCTCTCGACACGAGATCGAAGAACTGCTGGACGCGACGCACAGCGCCGACGCCCGCGCGCGCAACGAGGCGCTGCGCATGCTGTGCCCGTGCCACGTGAAATTCAACGACCGGCGCGTATGGGACCGGGCGCTCGAGATGGTCGAAGACGACGACGTGAAAGTGCGCGGCACCGTGCTGCACCTGCTGTGCGACGGATCGCCGCGCGAGCGCAAGGACCAAATCGTGGCGGCGGTCGAGCGCATGCAGCGCGATCCGGACGACAAGCTGCGGCGCCGCGCGCGCAAAGTGATGGCGGAATATCGCCGCACCGGCAACATCAATATTTTGTAACGCAGGCGGGAGAAATCCATTCATGAAGCAAGAAGAAATTTTCGTGCCCGGGGCGCCGGACATTCCTGGGCTGCGCTTTCGGCCGTTCGGCGGTGAAGCGGACTACGCGGCGATGGCGGCTGTGCAGGCGCGGGCGCACCAGGCCGACGGCATCGACGCGATCACCACGGCCGCCGAGTGGCGGAACACGTACGAAAATCTCGTTCACTGCGATCCGGGCACGGATACGCTTTTTGCGGAGGTGTACGGCGCGCTCGTAGCGTTCGGACGCGTGCGCTGGCGCGACCAGAGCGATGGCATGCGGCGCTTCGACACGTTCGGCTTCGTCGACCCGGGCTGGCGGCGGCGCGGGCTCGGGCGGGCGATGCTGCGCTGGATCGAACGGCGCGCGGCGGCGATTCACGCGTCGCTGCCGCCGGCGGCGGGTGGGGCGATCCTCGCCACGAGCGCCGAGGACGGCGAACTCGGCAAGATCGCCTTGCTGCGCCACGAGGGCTTCGCACCACTGCGTTACGAACGCTACATGCGGCGATCGCTCGACGAGCCGATTCCGGACGCGCCGCTGCCGGCGGGCTTCGAGTTTCGGCCGGCGCAGCCCGAGCACTATCGCGCGATCTGGGAGGCCGACGACCGCGGCTTCGAAGATCACTGGGGTCATGCGCCGGGCACCGAGCAGGACTATCGACGGTGGCTGGGCGGGAGCCATTTGCAGCCCGAACTCTGGCGCGTGATCTGGCACATCGAATCGAACCGCATCGCAGCGCAGGTGCTGAGTTTCGTCGACCACGAAGAAAACGAACGCTGCGGGCGACGGCGCGGCTACACCGAAGACATCACCACCCAGCGCGAATTCCGGCGCATGGGTCTGGCGCGCGCGGCGCTGTGTGAGAGCATGCGCATGTTCCGCGACATGGGATTCTCCGAGACGTATCTGGGCACCGATTCACAAAACCTGACCGGCTCGTACCGCGTGTACGAATGGTGCGGCTATCGCACCGACAAGCTCGAGACGACATATAGCAAGGCGCTGGCCTGAGAACTGCACTTCATGAACATTCCACTCAAAGACTACTGGCAGCTGTTCGCCAAATACTTGCGGCCGCAGCTGCCGCGTGCGATTCTGCTCGGCGTGCTGCTGATGATCGGCATCGGGCTGCGCGTGGTGAACCCGCAGATCGTGCGCTACTTCATCGATCAGGCGCAGAGCGGCGCTGCGCTGAGCAGCCTGTACCTGGCGGGCGGCACCTTCCTCGGCTTCGCGTTGATCACGCAGGCGCTCTCGGTGATCACGATCTACCTGAGCGAGGCAGTCGGCTGGACGGCGACGAACAACCTGCGCGCCGACCTGGCGCTGCACGCGCTGCGGCTGGACATGACTTTCCACAACGACAAGACGCCGGGCGACATGATCGAGCGCATCGACGGCGACGTGATGGATCTGGCGATCTTCTTTTCGCAGCTGGTGGTGCGCATCCTCGGCAATGCCGTGCTGCTGGTCGGCGTGCTGGTGGCGCTGATGCTGGAGGACTGGCGCATCGGTGCGGCGTATTTCGTGTTCTGTTTTGCGACGATGTACGGGCTGCGCTTTTTCAGCGCGCGCGCCGAGCCGTTCTTCAAGAAATCACGCGACGCGCATTCGGATCTTTTCGGGTTTCTCGAAGAGCGGCTGGGCGGCACCGAAGACCTGCGTTCGAGCGGCGCCGGCCCGTACGTGATCAAGCGACTGTACGACTTCGGCCGACGAATCACGCGCGCCGAGACGGATGCCGGCGTGAACGGCGTGTTCGTCTGGATGACGTTCAGCATGGCGCACGGCGTCGGATTTTCGCTGGCGCTGGTCGCCGGTGCACTCCTGGTCTGGTCCGGGTCGATCACGATCGGCACGGCGTTTCTGCTGGTGTATTACAACGACGTCTTGTTCGAGCCGATGCGCCACCTGACGATGCAGCTCGAGCATTTCCAGAAATCGGCGGCCAGCATCGCGCGCCTGCGCGAGCTGTTGGAGCGCAAGAGCAGGATTCAGTCGGCCGGGACGGCGCACCTGCCGGCCGGCGTGCCGCTGCGCCTGCGCTTCGAAGACGTGACGTTCGGCTACGCTGCGAACGACCCGGTGCTGCGCAACGTCGACATCGACCTGCCGCCGGGCCGCGTCATCGGCGTGCTGGGGCGCACCGGCAGCGGCAAGACTACGCTGGCGCGCCTGATCTTCCGGCTGTACGACGTGACGAGCGGGGCGGTGACGCTGTCGACGCCCGACGGACAGCGCGTCGACATTCGCGACCTGCCGATCACCGAGCTGCCGCAGCGCGTCGGCATGGTGACGCAGGACGTGCAGATTTTTCGCGGCACGGTGCGGCAGAATCTGACGCTGTTCGACGCGTCGATCCCGGACGAACGCGTGCGCGAGGTGATCGACGACCTCGAGCTGGGCGACTGGTTCGCGCGGCAGCCGCACGGGCTCGACAGCGAACTGGAAAGCGGCGGCAAGGGACTGTCCGCGGGCGAGGCGCAGCTGCTGGCCTTCGCGCGCGTCTTTCTGCGCAACCCCGGCATGGTCATCCTCGACGAAGCATCGTCGCGACTCGACCCGGCGACCGAGCGGCGCATCGAGCACGCCATCGACAAACTGCTCGGCGATCGTTCGCGCACGGCGCTGATCATCGCGCATCGGCTGAGCACGGTGCAGCGCGCCGATCAGATTCTGATCCTCGAGCGCGGCGGCGTGGTCGAACAAGGGGAGCGCACGGCGCTCGTGCAGGACGAAAACTCGCGCTTCAGCAGGCTGCTGCGAGCGCAGGTGGGCTAATTCATGAAGACTTATCAGGCGATCTTTTCTCTGATTCGGTATCGCAAAAAAATCTGGCTGGTCAACCTGGCTGCGCTGCTGGTGTTGTACGCCGGCTGGTGGCTGCCCGGGCTGATCGGGCGTGAATTCTTCGATCTGATGTCCGGTCCGGAGACGGCGCGCTTCACGCTGCCGATGCTGCTGCTGGGCATGCTGATCACCGTCATCGC
>JBIIIA010000264.1:0-5010 GCA_044235195.1 Thermoflexales bacterium | reverse complement strand
CTCGTAGCCCATGCGCGTGCGCTCCTCCTCGTCGGAGTTGATGCGGTCGGTCCGGCGCGCCTCGACGTTGTACATCCGCAGCAGCGACGTGAGCGTCTTGTCGATCGGCGCGCCGCAGCGCCGACACACTTCGTCGCTCTCTTCGTTCAGATACGCGCACGCCGAACAGCGCTTGATGCTGCGCGTCGCCAGCGCCTGCAGCAACGACGGATCGCTCTTCTGAATGTCGACCGGCAGCAGCGCACGGTCGATGCGGTAGCGCGATCCTTCGTGATACACGATGGCGCGCGGGCCGAATTCGGAAATGGCCAGGAAGCGTGGCCTCGAGACGTACTCACCGTGTGAGCGTCCCTGCCCCGGGATGAACGCCGAGACCGGCAGGCGCGGAAAGCTGTAGCCCGGCAGAAATCCTTCGCTGGCGAAGTAGCGATAGGAATAGAAGTCCGACTGCGCAGCGCTGCCCGGGTCGGTCAGCAGCTCGATCTGCGCACGCGCCTGGCGCTGCGCCGCAGCCGCGCCGTCTCGCTCACGCTTACTCAGCCCCTGATCCAGCGCACGCAGTCCCTGGGCTTCGTACTGGCTCTTGGCCGCCCGATACAACTCGCGCCAACGGTCACAGGCCCGGTCGAACCGTCCCGGCGCCTGCTGCAGACAGCGTGCGATCCACTCGTCGTCCCACCACGACGCCTGCCGCAGGAGCGGCATGTCGTCGCGCAGCGCGGCGAGCACGCGTTCGAAGGCCTTCTGCTGCACGCCGGGCGCTTCGAAGCTGGCGAGGACGTGGTCCTGCAGCATCAGCGTGGGCTGGCTGCCATTCATGTCGAGCACGTCGCACAACGTGCGGCCGAGGCTCTGCCCGGTCACCGCCAGCCAGATCGCGTGCACGTGCGCGCGGATCAGCTCTTCGTTGGCCAGGTCGAGCCGCGGCGGCGCTACGCTGCCGGCCACCATGCGCTTCGGCCGCCGGAAGAAATACTGGTCGTGCGCGTTGCCGGTGGCGCAGTAGGTGAATACCAGCGCAGGCTGTCCGCTGCGGCCGGCCCGGCCGGAGCGCTGCGCGTAGTTGGCCGGCGTCGGCGGGACGTTGCGCAGGTTGACGGCGTTCAAGTCCGCGATGTCCACGCCGAGCTCCATCGTCGGCGAGCAGTACAGCACCGGCAGCCGGCCAGCACGAAATTCTTCTTCGCGCTGCATGCGCTCGGGCGCCGAGGCCTGCGCGGTGTGCTCACGCGCCTGGAGCGCCCGCGCCTCGAGCGCGCCTTCGCGGTAGTGCTTCACGAAGAACGGGTTGGCGCGCGCCGGCTGCTCGCCGAGCTGTGGCGTCGACAACGGATCGCGCATCGTCTGCGTGCCGTCGCCGACGTGCCATTCGAGCTGCGCAGCCGGGATGCGCCAGCCCCCGGTCAGTGCGTCTTGTTCAGTCAGCCCAGCGACGCTAAGCGCAGCGAGCAGGTCTTCCACCACCTGCCCGACTTCGCCGCTCGGCACGGCATTGGGCCGGCCGAATGTGCTGGCGCGGCGCAGATACTGTCCGAACGCGCTGCGCGGTCCGGCGCGCACGACGTCGTCGACGCGGCCGCTGCGATTCGGAACGGCTTTCGGAAACAGCACCGCGGCGCGTTCGAGCTGCTCGTCCTCGTCCAGCGCCCACGGCGTGCACAGATGCTGGCTGCTATTCAGCTGCATCTTCTCCTGACGATGCGGCTCGAGCACGTCCACGCGCAGCGCCAGGCCGCGCCGCATGTAGTCGAGCAGCACGCGCGCCACCGTCGCGCGCACGTCCGGCGCGGCCGCCGCCAGCGCCGGATGCGTCCCGCGCCACGTGTCCTCGTCGGCGCACACGGCGTCGAGGTCGCGATATTCGATGCGCAGCAGGCCGCACTGTTCGAGGTTCGGCGCCGTCACGCGCCAGCCGCGCCGCAGGTCGCGATACAACCGGTACGCGATGACCTCGCGCAGCGCCGCTTCGGCGTCGCGTCGCGCGCTGAACTTGGCCTCCGGATTGCGTGCGTAATCCTGGAATTCCAGCGGCAGCGCGTCGAATACCGCTGCGGCCAGGTTCTCGTGCGTCAGGCCTCCCGCGCCGGCGGTCGCCACTGCCCGGTACAGCGCGCCGCGCAGCAGGCCGATCTCGACGTAGTCGTTGAAGTGGCCGGCCTGCAGCGACGCGTCCTGTCGGTTGTCGGTGAAGCTCAGCAGCTTGTGCGCCGACACGGCCAGGTCGCTGCGCCGCAGACGCTGAACCGCGGCGATGCTCAGCACGGTGGTCGCGGTGCTGCGCCCTTCCGAGGTCAACGTCGCCAGCTTGCCGAAATCCTTCTGCGCGCGCGCGCTGTGTTCGACGCCGCAGTGTGGGCAGAAGCGAAACGGCGTCGGCAGGAACCACAGCGGCGCCGCGGCGTCCGGGTCGCTTCCCTCGACGCCGCGCAGCGTCACCTGCACGCGACGCGGCAGGATTTCGCGGTACTTGCGCGCCACGCGCACGCCGCCGCGGAATTCCTCCAGCCAGTCGTGCGGCACGCGTTCGAGCAGCGCAGCAGGATCCTCCGGCCACGGCCGCTCCGGCGCCGCCAGGTAGAGAAATCCATCCTCGCCGTCCTCGTCCGCGCCGCGGTCGCTCAGCGCGCGCGGGACGTAGTGCGCCGCGGCGTCGGCATGCTCGTCGGTCATCCGCCGCACGAGAAAATATTCGTGGCCGCATTCGCGGCAGAACGCCATCGGCAGCAGCGCGCGCTCGCCGTCGACGACGCGCTGGCCATTCAGCGTCAAGTGGCGCACCGCCGGCGGTTCGAGCGTGGCGTACACGGTGTCGCCGCGGCTGATGAACTGATGCAGGCGAAAGGCGAACGGCCGCACGCGCGTCGTCGGGTGCGGCTCGGCCTGGCTGCCGGCCAGCAGGCAGGCGCGAATGGCATCGCTGCAGGCTCGCTCGTCGCATCCGGTCAGCGCAGCCAGCGCACCGGCTGCCGACGCGATGGAGCGCGGCGTGGCGCGCGCAAACCGCCGATCCTGCTCGCGCCATTCGATGCCGAACGTCGATTCGATCCACGTCGCCAGCGGGTCGCGCACGAAGGCGTCATACGTGCGCGGAAAATCCTCGCCCGACTGCACGCGCGCGGCGAGCGCCGCACAGCCGTCGGCCGTGGTGAAGTCGAGCTCCGGCGTGGCGCGCCGCAGCGTTTCACCGATGACATGCTCGGGCGCGACGGGCGAGCCGAACAGCAGCGACGCCACGCGCGCCACCTCGGCGCGCTGCTCGGCGAAGCTGCCGGCCGACGACAGCGTGGCCGACGTGCCGACGACCTGCAGCGGCACGCCCGGCGCCTGCAGTCGTTCGCGCGTACGGCGCACCAGCATCGCCACGTCCGCGCCCTGCCGGCCGCGATACGTGTGCAGTTCGTCCAGCACCAGAAAACGCATGCCGCGCGCCTGGTCGATGAGGGGCCGATCGTCGCTGCGCGTCAGGAGCAGCTCGAGCATCACGTAGTTCGTCAGCAGAATATCCGGGGGCGTCGCCTGGATGCGCTTGCGCTCTTCGTCGTTCTCCTGGCCGGTGTAGCGCGCGAACGTCACCGGCGACGCGCCAGGCGCGTAGCCGCTCTCAAGATATTTCCGGAGTTCACCGAGCTGGCTGTTGGCCAGCGCGTTCATAGGATAGACGATGATCGCCTGCACGCCGCGGCCGCTGCCGCGGCGCAGCACATGGTCGACGATGGGGACGATGTACGACAAGCTCTTCCCGGATCCGGTGCCGGTGGTCAGCACATAGTTGTGCCCGGCGCGCGCCGCGCGCACCGCGTCGGTCTGATGCCGATGCAGCTGCAGCAGCGTGCCCAGCGACTTTTCGTCCTTGCCGCGCCGGAAGATGCGCTCGCACTCCGCATGCAGCACCCCTTCGGCGATGAGATCCGCAATCGCGTCGCCCGCCTGATAGCTCGGATTCAGCTGCAGCAGCGGCTCCGGCCACAGCGCGCCCTCACCGAGCTTCCCCTGCACGAAATCGCGAATGCGCTCGTCGCGAATGCGGATGAAGCTGGAAATATACGCGCCATAATCACCGACGATGCCGTCACGAAAGTCGAAGATATCCATCGAGGAATGAAATATAGACGATGGGGCGCGCACGGGGTGAAGCGTGCCCCCCGACCGTCATCCCGAACGTCTTGCCGGCTCGCACCGCGCCGCCGACGTCCCCCCCGCGGACCGTCATCCCGAACGTCTTGCCCTGCATACACGCACTCAGCGCCGTACGAGCCAGGGCAAGACGGAGGGATCCCTCCGCTTTGCCGGGGTACGCACAGCGATAGTTACGCTCAGCGGGCAAAGCGTTCGGGATGACAGCTGCGCTCCCTCGCTCAGCAACACACCTGACACTTCGTAACAGTTGAGATCAAATCCGCTTCGATGACGACTATGGCGCTTATCTTCATCCGCATGAAATTCATGTTCGTGTATATCGTCGCGAGCCAATCCGGGGTAATTTACGTCGGTGTGACAAACAATCTGTGCAGACGCGTCCGGGAGCATCGCAGCAAAGTCACCTGGGGATTCACCGCCAAGTACAACGTAAACCGGCTGGTGTACTTCGAAACATTCGAATCGCCGCTGGAAGCAATCTGGCGGGAAAAACAGATCAAGCGATGGCGACGCGAGAAGAAGGTCGGGTTGATCAACAGGGAAAACCCGCGTTGGCAGGATCTGTGGGAGGAACTCTGCACGTAGCGACGGCACAGCATGCCCCCCGACCGTTATCCCGAACGTCTCGCACCACGCCGCGTCATCGACGTGCCCCCCCGCGACCGTCATCCCGAACGGCACCACGCCGCGTATTCACGCGCCTATCGCCGTGCGAGCCAGGGCCCCGCGGACCGTCATCCCGAACGTCTTGCCCCGTATTCACGCGCCTATCGCCATGCGAGCCAGGGCAAGACGGAGGGATCCCTCCGCTTTGCCGGGGTACGCTCAGCGGGAGGCACGCTCAGCGGGCAAAGCGTTCGGGATGACAGCTGC
>JBIIIA010000263.1:0-5011 GCA_044235195.1 Thermoflexales bacterium | reverse complement strand
CGGCCGATCTGACGCCGCAGTTCATGCAGCAGCTGGCCGGCTGGAGCAAGGCCGAAGTGCGCCTCGAGCTGGGCGAGCTGCTGGCGCAGAACTTCCTGTGCTTCGACGGCGCAGACGAGCTGCCCGGCGCCGTTCACGCGTATCTCTCCAGCAACTGGCGCGAGCTGCGCGGCAAGCCCAAGGACGACCCGGCGCTGCTGGCGAAGGCGCGCGACCGCTGGTACGTGCCCGATCCGAACCGTGCGGCGGACCTGCTGCGCCTGCGCGAGCGCGCGCTGCTGAAGGAATTCGACGAGTATGCCGCCGGCGCGAAGAAGCTGAAAGTCTTCCGCATCGAGGCGGTGCGCGCCGGCTTCAAGCGCGCGTGGCAGGAGCGCCGCTACGACGTCATCGTCGCCGTGGCCGAGCGCCTGCCGGCGGACGTGCTGGACGCGGACGAAAAGCTGGTGATGTACTACGACCAGGCGCAGGTGCGCGTGGAGGGCGGGGGATGAGGTTACGATTTCCACTATGCCAAGAATCGAGGGATTTCGTGTGCGGAACTATCGTGCGCTTCACGACGTGACGCTGGGCCGCTTGTGGAATCAGCGCGATGTGCCACCGCTGACGTCGCTCACGGTGGTGATCGGTCGCAACGGCGTCGGGAAGAGCACGTTGTTCGATGCGTTCGGATTCCTCGCAGATGCGCTGCGGGTCGGCGTGGAGGAAGCCTGCGACGCGCGCGGGCGCGGCGGATTTATGCGCATTCGCACACAGGGACGGACGGAGCCGATCGCTTTCGAACTGTATTACCGACAAGACGATTCCAGCCGACCGATCACGTATGAATTGGCGGTCGATCTGGATGAGCAGCAGCGGCCGTACGTGTGCTACGAACGGCTGCGGCAGCGGCGTCACAAGCAGACGAGCGGCCGGCCGTATTCGTTCGTGCATTTGAAGAACGGCAAAGGCGTGGCGTGGCGCGGCGCGGAATCGCTGGGGCCGCGTGACGACGAGACATTGTTCGACACGGATGCATACGTGCGTTCGTTGAAATCGGAAGATGCCGGCGATATTCAGCGCGTCGAGCTGGACGACAAGCGGAAACTCGGGATTGCCACGCTCGGAGCGTTGACAGACCATCCGCGCATCAATGCATTTCGGCGCTTCATCGAAGGCTGGCACCTGAGTTATTTCACGCCGGACGCGGCGCGTGGACTGCCGCTGGCTGGGCCGCAGCCGCATCTCAACGTACACGGAGACAACCTGGGCAATGTGGTGCAGTACATGGAGCGTGAGCATCCGAAGCGATTCGCGCAGGTGCTGGCAAACATCGCCCGGAAGATCCCGGGAATTCGCAGCATCGATACGGAGAGGACGAGTGACGGGCGACTGCTGCTGCGTTTCAACGATCGCGGATTCACCGACCCGTTCTATGCCCAGCAGATGTCCGATGGCACGCTCAAGCTGTTCGCATACATGCTGCTGCTGGAAGATCCCAGCCCGGCGCCGTTTTTGTGCATCGAAGAACCGGAGAATGGTTTGTATCACAAACTGCTCGAAGCGCTGGCATTCGAACTGCGAAGACATGCCGATTCGCGTCGCGGTTCGCAAGTATTCGTGACGACGCATCAACCGTACTTCGTCAACGCGCTGAAGCCGGAAGAAGTCTGGATGCTGAACAAGGGCGAAGACGGACTGGCGCACATCGCACGTGCGAGCGACGACTCACTGGTAAAAAATCTCGTCGCAGAGCAGATGCCTCTCGGTGGGTTGTGGTACAGCGGATATCTCGGCAACGAAACAGACGACGATGGGGGGTGAATGCATTTCGAGATTTTGACTGAAGATCAATCCGGTGCGCATGCGATCGAAATTTTGTCGCGGCGCATCCTCGGTGACGAGCATACGACTCGCGTGAAGTCGTACAAAGGCATCGGGCATCTTCCGAAGAACATGAAGGCGGCGACCGATCCAAGCAAGCGTGTTCTGCTGGATCAGCTGCCGGGGCTGATTCGTGGCTATAGGCAGACGTTTGCAGCAGCACCGGGTTCAATGGCACTGGTCATCATCTGTGATTTGGATCAACGCTGTCTGTCCGAGTTTCGGCGTGATCTGCTCCGAGTACGTGACCACTGCGGTGTTGCGCCAGCCGACGTACTGTTTTGCATTGCCGTCGAAGAAATAGAGGCATGGCTGCTCGGTGATCCGCAGGCCGTGCAGATAGCGTACCCGAAAGCAAAGCTCAGAGTTTTGCAGAGTTACGAGCCGGACTCCGTCATCGGCACTTGGGAAAAGCTGGCCGAGGCGATATACCCTGGAGGACGCGCCGCACTGAGCAGCAAAGGGCAGCCGGAGATCGGTCGGATGAAATCCGAATGGGCGAAAAAGATCGCGCCGTACATCGATATCGATTCCAACCGATCCCCGAGTTTTCAATACTTCTGCAAAAAACTGCGTGAGGCTTTGCCATGACTCTCCCCATGCTCTTCTCCCGCACTCATTCCGCCCCGTGCGTCGTGATCGAAACGCGCGCGCTGTGGGGGCGCGACGTGTGTCGCATCTGGCTGCCGGAGCGCGATGCGACGGCGCTCGTGGCGCGCGAGGATCTCGTGCCGCTCGACGCGGCGGCGGCGAGCGAGGCGCCGCACATCGTGTGGGCGGCGACGGCCGCGCGCGTGGCCGAGGCGCTCGAAGACGAGCAGCGCCGCGCGCTGCTGGCACCGCTGCAGGTGCACGTGACGCCGCTGCCGCATCAGCTGCATGCGCTGCAGCGCGCCATGACGCACGATCCGGTGCGCTGCCTGCTGGCCGACGAGGTCGGCCTGGGCAAGACGATCGAGGCCGGGCTGGTGCTGCGCGAGTTGAAAATGCGCGGCCGCGCGGCGCGCGCGCTGGTCGTCGCGCCGAAATCGCTGGCGCAGCAGTGGGTGTCCGAAATGCGCACGCACTTCGGCGAAGAGTTTCGGCTGGTGCAGGGCGAAGACATCGCCGCGCTGGCGCGCACCGCCCCCGATGCATCGCCGTGGCGCATGTTCGATCAGGTGGTGGTGACGCTCGACGCCGTCAAGCCGGTCGAACGTCGGCGCGGCTGGAGCGACGCGCAGCTGGCGGCGTACAACCGCGCGCGCTTCGACGACCTGATCGAGGCCGGCTGGGACCTGGTGATCTTCGATGAAGCGCACCGCCTGGGCGGCAGCAGCGATGCCGTGGCGCGTCACCGCCTCGGCCGGGCGCTGGCCGACGCCGCGCCGCATCTGCTGCTGCTTTCGGCCACGCCGCATCAGGGCAAGAGCGATGCGTTCCTGCGCCTGATGCGCCTGCTCGACGAAGAGGCGTTTCCCGATGAAGAGACCGTCACGCGCGAACGCGTGCGGCCGTACGTCGTGCGCACCGAGAAGCGCCGCGCGCTCGATGCCGACGGCCGGCCGCTGTTCAAGCCGCGCCGCACCGAATACGTCGCCGTCGAATGGCAGGGCCGCCACGAGCGTCAGCGCGCGCTCTACGAAGCCGTCACCGATTACGTGCGGCGCGGCTACGACCTCGCCCAGCGCCGGCGCGACGGGCCGGCCGGCTTCCTGATGATCCTCATGCAGCGGCTGGTCGCGTCCAGCACGCGCGCGATTCGCAGCACGATCGAGCGCCGCCTGCAGGCGCTCGATCGGCAGAGCGATCGCCTCGAAGCCGGCGGCGAGCAGGGGCTGCTGTTCGCCGAGCAGAGCGTCGCCGACGACGATGCCTACGACCTCGACGGGCAGTCGCTGCTCGAGTGCACGATCGATGCACGCACGGCCGACCTGCGCAGCGAGCGCGCCGAAGTGACCGCCCTGGCCGCCGCCGCCGCCGCGTGCGAGGCGCAGTGTCCCGACGCGCGCGCCGAGGCGCTCTACGAGCGCATCCTCCAGCTGCAGTCCGAAGAAGGCGACGCCGATCTGAAAGTGCTACTGTTCACCGAATTCGTGCCGACGCAGCAGATGCTGCGCGAATTTCTCGAAGCGCGCGGCATGCGCGTGGCGACGCTCAACGGCGCGATGGACATGGACGAGCGACGGCGCGCGCAGGAGGAATTTCGCGGGCCGGCGCGCGTACTCGTTTCGACCGACGCCGGCGGCGAGGGCCTCAACCTGCAGTTCTGCCACGTAGTGGTGAACTACGACCTGCCGTGGAATCCGATGCGGCTCGAACAGCGCATCGGCCGCGTCGACCGCATCGGCCAGCCGCGCGTGGTGCGCGCGATCAACCTGGCGCTGCGCGACACCGTCGAACATCGCGTGCGCGAAGTGCTCGAAGAAAAGCTGGCGGTGATCCTGCGCGAATTCGGCGTCGACAAAACCGGCGACGTGCTCGACTCGGCGCAGGCCGGCGCACTTTTCGAAGGCGTGTTCACCGAAGTGCTGCAGACGCCCGAGCGCATCGAGGCGGCCGTCGAACACGGCGTGCAGCGGCTGGCGGACGAATTCGCGGCGGCGCGTGCGGCCTCGCCGCTGGAGGGCCTGTCCGATGCACCGGACGCCGCCGCGGCCCGCGATCTGCGCTCCGATCCGCTGCCGGCGTGGATCGAACGCGCCGCGCTGCACTGGCTGCGCAGCCACGGCGGGCGCGCCGTGCCCGAACGCAGCGGCGCGTGGCTCGTGCGCTGGCCCGGCGCATCCGACGCCGTCGACGAGCACGTCGCATTTAGCGGCGAACCGCCGAGCGGCGTCGCGCTGCTGACGCTGCAGGATGCTCGCGTGCGCGCGGCGCTGGAACCGCGCGCGGCGGCAGCGGCGGTGCCGCACGTGCGGCTGGCCGGCGCATCGTTTCGCGTCGACGGGGCGTGGGGCTTGTTCGAGATCCGCGCGCACGGCGCAGCGCGCGCGTTTCTCCCCGTCTACGTCGACGCACACGGCCGTTCCTTCCCACGCACTGCGCAGCGCCTGTGGGATCACTGGCTCACGCGCGACGGCGTCGTTCTCGCCGTGCTCGCCGCCGACGAGGCATCCGCCGTGCGCGCGACGTTGACGGCGGCGGCCGAACGCGAGGGCGAGGCGGC
>JBIIIA010000262.1:0-5022 GCA_044235195.1 Thermoflexales bacterium | reverse complement strand
AGGGACGGCGGACGGCAAGACTTACCGCTCACGCCTCACCCCCTGACCCCCCTCTCCCCCTCAATTTCGCGCGACTCGTCGCAGAGCAGCGCTCGAGGAAGCGCGCGAAATTTCGGCGAAGAGGGGGAGCGTGGCGGTCATTTCCCCCTCTTCGCCGAGATTTCGCGTGCTTACCAGTACTTTGCTCGACAAAAACGTAAGCAAAATCGAGGGGGTGAGGCGTAGGCGACATTTGAAGCTCGTCCCTAACGGCGGATGCACCTGTGCTCGGGGTGACGGACGACGCTACTTCACCGTGAACGGGACGAAAACCTGATGCGTCGTTTGTGTCGGCGTGGGCGTGGGTGTGCAGGTGGCGGTTGGCACTGCGTTCGGCTGTGCGCGCGTCGGCGTGGGCGTCGGTGTGGCGATGCTGGTCGTGGTGGCCGTCGCCGAGGCGGTGTTCCTCGGCGTCTGCGTCGGAGTGGCGGTCGCGGCCGCCGCGGCGGCTGCGGTCGGCGTGCAGGTGGGTGTGGCGCTCGGCGTTCTGGTCGGCGTCCTCGTGGGCGACGGCGTCGCGGTGTGCGTGGGAGCAGATGTCGCCGTTGCTGCGAGCACGACGGATTCGTACGTGCCGCCGATGCGCAGTTCATCGATGGCGAGCGGCAGGTCGCTGCCGTCGCCGAACAGTGCGGCGGCGTCGATCTGCAGGGTGCCGGACAGCAGCAGCTCGGCGGCGGCGAGGGCGGGCTCGCCGCTCATCGGCGGGTCGACGTACAGGCGCACGCGGTCGGTCGCGCCGAAGTCGATGCGCACGACGAGGAACGACGCAGCGCCGAGCGTCGCCGCAGCCGAAGAAGAAACGGTGCGCTGGCTGCACGTCGGCGTGCAGTCGTTGCTGCGCAGCCCCCACACGTTCGAGCCGAAGTAGCCGAACTGCACGTGTGGCACGGCGCTTTCGTTCACCCACCATGGGACGTTGTTGCGATGCAGCACGACGGCGCTGGAGCCGGCGGCGTCGCGGCGCATCGCTGCTGCGGCGTAGATCGTCGTGCCGGACTGGCCGAGCGCGCCGTCGGCGTCGACGTAATCCGCCCACGGGCCGGCCGTGTCCAGATCGAGCGCGCGGCCGGCGCTCAGCCAGCCGTTGGCGGCGCGCGCGTAGCCCGGGCTGGTCGAGTACGTGGCCGTGCTGAGCGGCGTGGTGTCCGCGATGAGGAATCCGTCGTCGTCGTCCTGCACCTGCCAGGCGCCGGACCAGCCGACGCCGCCCGCCGCGCCGCGCAGGGAGCGCGCCGGGCCGTCGAACGGCTCGCGCACCAGCAGCCCGGCGCGCTGCGGCGTGTAGTCGACGGACGCGTCGGAATTCGACGCGCTGTTCGCATTGCCGTCGGCGTCCTGCACGCGGCCGGCGGCGATGCTCGGCGCGACCGTGCCGGCGCCGTTCACCTGCGACACGTTCACACGGAAGCGCATGCGATGGGAGCCGGGCACTTCGACGATGCTCCATTGCACGTCGGCCGCGGTGCCGGCGTTCGTCAGGTCGCTCGCGTCGAAGCCGTCGACCGGTTCGCTGAACAGCGCTTCGAAGCGCATGCTGCGCTCGTTCGTGCTGGCCGCCTGGCCTGGCGCGAGGACGATCTTCGCCTGCGGGCCGGCGCCGGCGGCGAGCGGCGTGACCGATTCGGCGTGGAACGCGTAGATCGAGCCGGGCGGCATGTCGAACGTGTAGCCGTCGCCGAAGCCGGCGACGTTCGTCCGTGAAATCTGCACGGTGTTCGAGTAGCGATTGTGCGCGCGCGGGTTGCCGGTGAGCGCGTGCAGCGTGATGGTGACGGCGGCGCTGAACGGCAGCTCGAGCTCGACGCGCATCGTCTGCGTGAGGGAGCGGGAGAGCACGAACACGGTGTAGTCGTCGGCGTCCGCGAAGGCGTATGCGCCGAGCAGCGGCGCATCGTCGACAGTCGGCCCAGTCGGCTCGACGACCGGCGTCAGGTCGCGCGTCGGCACGCGCAGCCAGTGTGCGCCGACCATGTCGCCGCTTGCGAGCTGATTGCGCAGCGCGAGCGCCTGCCACGTCGGATAGGCGTGGAAGCCGTATTCGGGCTCGGCGTGGCTGGCCCAGTAGTCGCCGGTTTTGAATTCGAAATAGTTCATCGGGCCGAAGCCGAGCTGCGTCATGTAGAGGTACATGTCGAGCGTGGCGACGCCGGCGGCCAGCGATTTGCCGAGCTGCTCTTGGGCCTGCGACGTCTCGCACGAGGCGCACGGCAGGCTGTAGCCGGGGCCGCCTTCGTACACGCCGATGGTGTAGGTGTAGCCCTGCGCGCGCAGCGCATCGCGCGTGGCGGCGTGGGCGTCGGCGAGGACGAAGTGATCGCTCGGTCCGAACGTGAGCAGGCCGGCCCAGTCTTCGTCGGTGGTCTGCGTGTACGTCGACGCGCTTTCCCAGCCGCCGATGTAGGCGGTGACGTCGACGACGTCGGCGCTGGCGGCGCGCTTGCGCGCGATCTGGCCGTAGCCGTCTTCATCGGTTTGAATCACCCAGCCGTTGGCGACGAATCGAAATTTCTGCGGATCGTAGTACGGGCTGGTTTTCGCCACCGCGAAAAAACGTTCGGCGAGCGAACCGTACGTGGATGAATCGAAATTGAGCGCGAAGAACGGGTTCCACGATTCGTTGCCGTATTCGATGTCGATCACGGAGAAGTCGTCCGTCCACGGCGTGGCGACGCCGCGCTGGGCGATGCGCTTGTCGCCGTAGGGAGTGCCGGCCGGGCCGCCGAGATATTCGAAGAGCTGCAGCCATTCGGTTTCGCTGAAGGCCTGGCTGACGACGAGCCACGGCGTGCCGCCGGAGTCCTTCGCGAGATTCAGCAGCGTGGGGAGCTGCGCGCGCTTGGCGGGCGTGGCGCCGTAATTCACGTCCCACTGATTGGCCGACAGGCCCTCGACGCTGGTCCAATCGGCGACGGACGTGCCGCTGCCCTCCCATGCGGCGAAGTTGCGCGTCGCGCCGGGGCGATACTGCGCGAACGCTGTGGCCATCTGCGCGTCGACGCCGTTCGGCCCGGTGGGTGAACCGTAGAGCGCGACGTTGTCGACCCACAGCGTGCCCGGGTCGGTGAAGATGATGGACAGCACGCTTACGGCCGAGCCCGCGCTCATGTACGCGGGAGCGGTGAATGCGTAGCGGAATTTCTGCCATGCGCCGGTGACGGTGAACGCCGTGCCGACTGCGGCGTAGTCGCTGGTGAGCCCGACGTCGACCTGGCCGGCGATGCCGGACTGCTTCATCCACAGCTCGATCGTGTAGCGCTGGCCGGGTTCGAGCGCCGGGTACCAGCCGTTGCCGGGGAAGTGAAACACGCCGCCGCTCTGCGTTTCGGCGTACGTGCCGCTGCCGAGCACGATCTTCAGGCTGGAGGCGCCGCCATTTTCCGGGGCGCTCGTGGTGGCGTCGCGCGAGAGTGCGGCCTGATCGGAGCGCCAGTAGCCCTGCGGCTCGCCGAGGCTTTGCACGCGCGCGTGCTGCACGGCTTTGAGCGTGGCCGGGTCGGCTTCGTGGCGGTGCAGGAAGAACACGTCGCCGGCGGCGACGGACGCGCCGGTCGTCGTTGAGAGGACGAGAGCGCCGGATGTCGCCGAGTACGTGAGCACGCGATCGCTGCGCACGAGCGATGCTGCGCCGGACGTCGGGCGGTAGATGCGAATCTCGCCGCCGGCGTAAAAGCCGTCGCCGAGCGTCTCGTAGAAATCGAGATTGTCCGCGGTGATCACCGTGCGGCTGCCGATGGATCCGACGGCTGCGGCGATGCCGTGCATGCGCGCGTGCACGCCTTCCATGCTGCCGTCCTCGATAAAGTTGTCGATGCGCAGATTCACGTGTGCGCCGATGCGGGCCGGAGATTCGACGATCACGCCGGGCACGATCCACAACTCGGCGTCGACGGCGCTGCTTGCGGCTTCATTTTGTCGAGGCGGCACAGCCAGCATGGTGCACAAAGTGAGACAGGAAGCAAGTATGAGACGGAAGATGAGATCACGACGCATCGACGCGACGATGCTAGCCGATTCCGGTGTGAATGCTCGCGGCGCGACAGCGTTTGTATCGGAGGTGTATCGGCAGAGACGAACTTACATATTCGCCGTAAACGCTCGCAAATGCTGCTGCGATCCGCGCGTCAGAGCGTCGTAGACGCGCTGGATGTCGGGCTGCATCGTGCGGCGCGCTGTGAGATCGGCGATGTCCGTTTGCTCGACGATGACTCCGACCTGCAGTGCGGCCTGTGCGGATGTTTTGCCCTGTGCGAGGAGCTTGTCGTACAGCGACTGCAGCGTGGCGTCAGTGAACTCGCCGATGCCGCGGCCGACGGTCGGATCGGCGATGTCGTAGCGCTCGAGCAGTTCGGCGATGCGATCCATGTGGCGCTGCTCGCTGCGCGCGATGTTGTCGAAGATCGGCAGATTCCACTGCGCGCCGAGCACGACGTAGAGATCGTGCGCCAGCTTTTCCTCTTCGCGCATGAACACGAGGCTCGCTGCATCCGCAGCGCTGAGCTTTTGCACGTTCGTTCCTGACACTGTTCCACCGCGGCTGAGCGGTGCGGCCGGCTGTGCGCCGATGGCCGCTGCGGGTGCGCATCCTGCGAGTGCCACCACGCCGGTGAACCCTGCGGCGACGACGGCGGTTCGAATTCGATGGATGCTGATCATTTCAATTCTCCTTGCGTCGCCGTTCTTCGGCGGCGCTGAACGAATACAGAGTACGGCGTCGTCGTGAAGAACCGATGGAGATTCCGACTGTTGGGCTGCGGCGCGGCGAGGCGGACGGCGCTGTCGATGCGCGTCGAGTTCGTCGAAACTGGAAATCCGTGGCGGCTCATGGGGCTGCGGGCGCAGCGGCGCGCTGCGCGTACGGCAGGCGGCGATAGGCCAGGATCCACCACAGCCCGCCTATGGCAGTGAGCGATGCTGCGGCGAAGGCGCCCCACTGCAGCGACGTGCGCAGCGCCACGGCGGCGACGATCAGATTCGAAATCG
>JBIIIA010000261.1:0-5033 GCA_044235195.1 Thermoflexales bacterium | reverse complement strand
GTGTTGTACGAGCTGTCGAGGCCGGCGAAGAACAATTCGATCGTCACTGACAGAAGATCATCTTCGTGCAGAACACCTGCTTTTTGCATTTTCGATAAATGTGCTAGCAGGCTGCCCGAGTGTGCAGCATCGGAATCCAGTTCAGCGGCAAGGATCACACCGAGCTTGTGAATGGCCCAGATCTGTCGCTCTTTTCTTTCCTGCGACGCCGCTACATCCGTACCGATGATGATGTCTCGAACTTCCTGAGTGTAATGAAAGGCAGCTTCGTTCGTGAGGCCGAGCAGTCGGCACAGTGCACCGTGAGTGATCGGATACGCGAATCCCTCGACGATGTCGAATGCTCCTGTACCACGGACTGCGGCGGTATGAAACTTGTCTATCAGCTCATGTGCGCGATGCTGCAGCCATTCCTGCATGCTGCGCAGTGCCGATGCCGAAAACCACGGCTGAATCATCTGGCGTAGCACAGCATGCTTCGAAGGATGAGTTGTTTCCAAAAACCGACCGAGCATTTCGAACGCTTTGCGCCGCTGCAGCATTAGTCGCTGTGTGGAGGGCGGCAGCACCTGAATCGAACGAAACGACGGCTCATCGAACACATTCACGTGCGACGGATCGACGAATTGAAAGCGCGGGTCGTGCAAGACGAATCGCACGTCGGCGTAGCGCGACAGCACCCACATTCTCCGTTGTTCATCGTAGAAGCGCGGCGCTTCCTGCTGCAGTCGTCGGTAGGCCGGATATGGGTCGCGGCGAAAGTGCTCCGACATGGGGTCGTAGCCGAGAGCGCGCAGTGATGTCGTCATGCCTTTTCTCCTGGAAGATCAGCGGTGTGCGTTGCAGTGCCGGCGATGAGTGGATTGGCGAGCGCCCAGCGCAGCGGGTCGCGGCGGATCGCGCGCAGCATGTCGTACAGCACGGCGAAATGCCCGGGCGGCGCGTCGCCGAAGCGGCGGCGCAGGTTGTCTTCCCACAGCGCTGCTGTGCGCAGGGAAGCGAAGCGGACTTCTTCCCACACAGTCGGATTCCAGCCGGCAGCGCGAAATTCATCCTGCAGCTGGCTCGGCGTGAACGTGCGCATCGTGCCGTCGAACTCCGCGCCGTCGGCGGTGGGATGTGCACAATTGACCTGGAAGACCAACCGTGGTGCACAATCATGCAGGCGGCGCAGGAAATCGACGCGATCCGTCACGTGTTCGAGGCTTTCCATGAGCAGGACAACGTCGAAGTCGGTCGGCAGTTCGTCGCGTGTCATGTCGAGCTGCAGCGTGTGCAGCCCGCGCGCGCGGCAGTATTCGCTCTGCGTGCGGCTGACCGTGACGCCTGTGACGCGGCAGCCGTGTTCATCCTGCAGCATGGCCGCCGGGCCGCCCCAGCCGCAGCCCAGGTCGAGCACGCGCGCGCCGAACGGGATGTGCATGAAGAGGCGCTGCACCGCAGCACGCAGGCCGGTAGCCATGTCTTCGTTGCCACGAAAAGCACCGAAGTGATAGTGCATGCCCGGGCCGAGCACGGCCTGCCAGTCGGTGAGGTCGTCCATCGAATAGAAAGTGGCGATGTCTTCAGCGGACGTGGAAAGCTCCTTGTGTGTCATGCGATCTTCCAGCGATGTTCGAACCACAGATAGCCCTTGGCTTCGATCGGCCGCTGCGGATGGGCGCCGAGTTTGATATGGCTGATGTGGCAGTCGAAGTGCGTAAAGCCGGGCGATGTGCGAATGAGCGATTCCGCCAGCAGATCGAGCGGCCACGATCGGCCGGGCTGCGGGGCGATGACGCCGGGCCACGCCAGCAGCGCCGCCGCCTTTTCGGGCGCGGCGAGGCCGTGCGCGACGATGACGTCGAGCAGGCGCGCCCACTGTTCGGTGCGCCGTTCGCCGGACGGCGGATAGCACTCGATGCCGAGGCTCGGTGCGACGGCCGCGCCGATGTCGAGGCAGAGCGTGAAGTGGCAGTCCATGCGCCGCACGAGCTCGAGGATCTCGGTGGCGGCGGCGCGGTCGCCGGGCCAGGCCAGCGTCTCGAGCGCGGCTGCTGCGTCGTCGACGGTGAGATTCTTGATGTTCACGCGCACGTCGTCGACGCCGCGGCCGAGCATGAATCCGAGGTGGCTGATGCGGTCGCCGAAGTGTGCGATGCAGCGCTGCAGCGCGTCGGGCAGCGGCGGCCGCAGCACGTCGAATAGTGCCGCCCAGATCGCTGTGCGCGCCGCGGCATCGATGCCCGGCGTCGCACCGATGAAGATCGACGGCAGCCAGTCGCTTCCGTCGGCGTCGAATTCGAGCCACAGCTCGGCGACGGATGCGCACCAGGGCTGGGCGTCCGTCGCCAGCGTCTCCATGAGCGTGCGCACCTGTCGCCAGATCGGATGGCCGAATGCGGCGTTGCTCTGCAGATGTGCCAGGAGCTGCGCCGGCTCGCCGTCGCGATGGTAGATGCATTGCTGCAGGTCGAGCACGTCATGGCCGGCGGCCAGGCGGCATTCGAAGCCGCCGCGCCGGATCGGCGCGAGCGCGGCGGCTTTGGCGGCGAGCGGCGCGGCGTTGGCGTGCCCGGTCAGCGCCGTCGTCAGGCGCGGCCACAGCAGGTCGACGACCGCGGGGATGCCGTGCTGCGCTGCGTTCATGGCGAGGCGCTTAGGCGGGAAGTGCCGTGCGCCGGCCGACCCGTTCAGTGAGCGCGTCGACGAATTCCGGCAAACGCGCGATGTCGTCGGCCGCCTGCGCGGCGTAGACCGGCACGCTGTTCACAAGATCCACCAGATGCTGGAAATTTCTGCGGCGCACTTCTGTGCCGAGCCACTGCGCCTGCACGTGCGGCGCAATCTGCAGCTGCGCCGCGAGCGGGTCGAGCCGACGGATGGCGTGTGCGGTGGCGTGCGGCTGGCGCGTCTGGAGTACGACGACGGCGCCGAGCGGAAGTTCCGCCGGCTGCGTTTCGCTGAGCGGGAGCAGCCACTTTTCCTCCCACGGCCCCGATCGGCTCCACTGCGGGACGAGCGTGTGGTCGGCGAACAGCGCGGCGGTGGCGCTCGTGAGCGACAAGGCGGTCATGCCGGCGGCCGCCGTGAATCCTGTGGCGCGCCGGCGCAGCACGCCGACGTCATCGGCCAGTGCAGTGTGGCCGCAGCGGAAGAACGTCGCCGCCGTGGTCGACTTGCCCGCCCCTTCGCGGCCGAGGATCACGATGGCGCGGTCATCGACGCCCACCGCCGCTCCGTGAAGACACAGATGACCGTGCAGGGCGAGCATCGCGGCGGATGGAGAATTGGCGAGCAGACAAGCGATGTCGGTGGGGGCGTACTTCGATTTCCAGCCGATCCAGAGCTGGCGGCCGTCTGCGCTGAACCAGAACGCCGCCCACGATGGTTTCTCCGGCGAGCGGAAGCGCATCATCCATGCCGGACCGGATTCGCATGGGCGAAAGAGTCGGTCGATGTACGGCGCGCGAAAATCCGATGCATCTGCGGCTTTCCATTCAGAGGAAAGAAATTCATCCGGCACAGCCTCACCTAGGATGTGCAATTCGCCATCCGGATTCTGCGCAAATTCCTCGATGGGGATCCAGGGAATCGACGCGATCGTGTCGAGCAAGCAACCGTACAAACGCAGATGCATCGTGTTCGTTTCAAACGTGCTGGACCCTCAGCGTTTGGAGCGACTGCTAGGTTAGGCTCGAGGTGTAAATCGGTTCGCCGGCACCATCATCACTGCTACCTCCGCCGCTGCTATTGGTGAGTTCCGCCACCATGCCATGGCGCACGAGCGTGGGGGTGGTGTATTCGGGCGAAATTTCGCGAGGCTGCTGGGAATTTTCAGTGTTCATAATGTTGATCAGATGTTTCTGGCTGACATACGCCTACATCGTTTTTCGATGATACGGTTCATGCACATGTATGTATGAACAAACCAAGATTAACACTATACGGCACGATATGCATACAGTCAAACGCTGAGGTGGACTGATCCAGCCTGCGGCGCACTTCCTCGAGGTCGATGATCTGCGCGACGCGGTGATCTGCGGCTATTGCGTTCAGGATGTCGCGTGCGACGGTGCGTGATCCTGCGTAGCGGCTGTGATAGTCGGGTGCGAACGGCATCTTGTCGGTGCGCCAGAGGATCTTCGGCGGCAGCAGGTTTTGCATGGCGCGGCGCGCCAGGCCGCGGCGATGGCCGCGAAACGATTTCAGATGGCCGGGTGCAGCCAGACACAGTTCGAGCAGCACAGGCGCAGTGAACGGCATCGTGAGGCGTGGGTTCTCGTACCCCAAGTAGCCGTCGTGGATGACAACGCCCGACATTCGATGCATTGTTTCTCGCAGTGCCGCATTATGGTCGCGCAGCGAGGCGGTCGTGCGCAGCGTGTAGGCCGGCCGCGGCATGCGGTCGAGGAATTCGCGCCGCAGCAGTGGGGTCGCCCAGCGTTTGGCGTTGTGCCGCGGCAGGATGCGTGCGGCGAGTGGATCGAGGATTTCTCTGCGCACGATGCCGCGCAGGCGGCGCTTCTCGGTCGCGGCGAAGTTGCGCACGAGATGCGCCGCCTCGCCCCAGCGCAGCGCCACGATGCATTCCCATACGTAGCCGCCGCCGGACTGCGTCACGGAAAATTCTCCGCCGGCGCCGTCGAACAGTATCTTCGCCCCGCGCACGCGCGCCGCTGCAGCGAAGGCGGCGTACTGATAGTGCCGCGAGGTGAGCATCGGCGTCGATCCGCCACGCAGGATCTGCTCCAGGTCGTCGAACGGCCCGCGCCACGGGTCGCTGACGTAGATGCGCTTCAGGTTCGGAAACGCGGCCATTTCGTCGATGAACGCGCGCTCGTCGCGCAGCGTCGGATCGGCGCCGTCGGGCAGCACGGCCGAGAGCGTGATCAGCTCGCGGCCCTGTTCGGCCAGAATCGTGGCGGCCACGGCGCACAGGATCGAGGAATCCAGGCCCCCGCTCAGCAGCGCGGCCACCGGGTGCGCGGTGCGCAGCCGTGCGCGCACTTCGTCGAACAGCGCCGTGCGGATGGCGTCAATCCACTCGTCGT
>JBIIIA010000260.1:0-5055 GCA_044235195.1 Thermoflexales bacterium | reverse complement strand
CATGATCGTGCAGTTCGTGCACGGCCAGGTGTTTCTGCTGCTGGGCGTGACGATGGGGCTGCAGTACTTTCGCCCCAGCCGGCTGGAGCTGGCGCGCGCGCTGCCGTGGCTGGCGGCGTTCGGCATCCTCGAGGCGGTGGCGACGTGGGGCAACGGCTTCATCCCCCTGCAGGAGGACATCGTGGCGCCGGAGATCATTCACAACCTGCGCTTTCTGCAGTTGTGCGTGCACATGACGTGCTTCGCTACTCTGCTGGGCTTCGGCCTGCGCCTGAGCGAGCCGACGGTGCCGTCGTGGGCGGCGCCGACGCTGGCGCTGCTGGCCATCCTGTCGTTCGGCGCATTTCTTTTTACGAATCACGTGATCGACGGCGGCGACCAGGCCGTCGGACAGCCGGCGCTGGAGGCGCTGCTGCGCTACGGGCTGTGCGTGCCGTCGGCGCTGTTGGCGGCGTTCGGCCTGCGGCAGCAGGCATCGCGGCTGATCGGCCCGCTGCAGGCGCCGCGGCTCGTCAACGTGCTGCGCGTCGCCGGATTCGGTTTCCTGTTCTACGCGCTGGTCGAAGGCGTGATCGTGCCGCGCTCGGCGTTCGCGCCGGCGGCGATGGTCAACGCCGAAGCGGTGTTCGAGATCGTGGGCGTGCCGATCGGCGTGTTTCGCAGCGTAGTCGGCGCGGTGATCGCCTGGTTCATGGTGCGCTCGCTGGAGGCGTTCCGCATCGAGGCCGATCGCCTGGCGGAGGCGCTGCACAATCAGCAGTCGCTGGCGACTGAGCGGGAGCGCATCAGCCGCGACCTGCACGACGGCACGCTGCAGAATATTTATGCGGCCGGGCTGATGATCGACGACGCGCGTCATGCGCTCGGCGAGATTGCCGAACTGCCGCCGGCGGCGCATGCGCGGGCGCAGCTCGCCAATGTCATGACCGCGCTGAACAAAACGACTCAGGAAATTCGCGGCTATATCTACGATCTGCGGCGATCGGTGGTGGGCGAAGAGGACCTGGCGCGCGGCCTGCTCGACATCGTGACCGAGTTTCGTCTGCGCACCTCGATTCCCACCGAATGGTCCGTCGACGGCTGCCGGCAGTTCAACAGCACGCCGGAGCAGCGCTATCACATTTACCAGATCGTGCGCGAGGCGTTCAGCAACATTTTGCGTCACGCCGGCGCCTCGCGCGCGCATCTGCGTTTGTCGTATCTCGAATGCAGCGGCGAAACGGCGCGGGCAGTGCGCATCGAGATTGGCGATAATGGGCGCGGTTCGTCGGCGGCTGCCCGAGTCGGGAAAGGATTGCTGAACATGCGCGAGCGCGCGGCGTTGCTGCAGGCTGATTTCGATCTGCTGAGCGAATCGGAGAAGGGCACGCGCATCGTGCTCATCGTGCGCAGTTGATGTCGTGAAAACTATCTATGTCGAAACTCAGATTGCTGCTGGTGGATGATCATGAAGTGGTGCGCATCGGTCTGAAGACGATGCTCGGCCGCTTCCCGGATTTCGAGGTGGTCGATGAAGCATCGACCGGCCAGGAGGCGGTGCGCAAGACGCTGGCGCATCGGCCGGACATCGTGATCATGGACGTGCGCCTGAGCGGCATGAGCGGCATCGAGGCGTGCAAGGAAATCACCACGAACGCGCCGAGCGTGAAGGTGATCATGCTCACCAGCTACGGCGACGACGACACGTTGTTCGAGAGCATCGCCGCCGGCGCCAGCGGCTACGTGCTCAAGCAGGTCGGCAGCGACGACCTGGTGAAGAAGATCCAGGAGGTTGGCCGCGGCGAGGCGGCCGCCGATCCGACGACGACGAGCCGCATGTTCGCGCGCATGCGCGAGATGGCGCGCAAGCGCGAGGAGAGCGCGTTCTCGCAGCTCACCGAACAAGAGCTGCGCGTGCTGGCGCTGCTGGCCGAGGGCAAGACCAACCGCGAGATCGCCGACACGCTCGTGCTCGGCGAGGGCACCGTGCGCAACTACGTGAGTTCGGTGTTTTCGAAGCTGCACGTGAATAATCGCGCCGAAGCGGCCGCCTACGCCGCGGCGCACAATATTCGGGACTATATGTAGTAATAGTAGATAGTGATAGTCGACTCTGACTATCTACTATCTACTTTTGTCTCGACCAGCCACTTCTTCCTCTCCGCTCCCCAGCGGTATCCGCCGGCGGCGCCATCGCTGCGCACGGCGCGGTGGCAGGGGATGACGACGGCGATTTCGTTGGCGCCGCAGGCGTTGGCCACGGCGCGCGCAGCGGTCGGCCGGCCGATGGCGGCGGCGATCTGCGCGTAGGTGCGCGTTTCCCCGTCGGGAATTGTGCGCAGCGCCTGCCACACCTGCGCTTGGAAAGCGGTGCCCTGCACGTCGAGCGGGAGCGAACGCAGCGCGCCGTGCTGTGTGCGGCCGGCGAGGCAATCGCGCAGCGCGTCGGCGAACGACGCCAGCGTCTCGTCGTTGTCGTCGCGCTCGATGGGCGCGCGCGGGTGCACGCGCCGCAGTTCGCGCACGAGCGCGGCTTCGTCGTCGCCGAAGTACACCGCGCACAGGCCGTGTGCGGTGCACGCCACGAGCATGCGGCCGAGTGGGCTTTCGAAGACGCTGCAGCGAATGGGGCCGCGGCGTTCGGGCGCTGCGTTGCGCGCGCGGGCGTACTGCGCCGGAGACACGCCGAGCACGCGTTTGAACGTGCGCTGCAGATACGCCGGGCTGTAATTCAGCTCGCGGCTCAGCGCATCGAGGCGCGCGTGGCCGTGCGCTTCGACGAAGTCGGCCACGCGCTGGGCCAGCGCCGCCGCCGGCGCATGGGCGTCGCGCGGGCGGCAGCGCTTGCACGGACGGTAGCCGGCGGCTTCGGCCGCGGCGGCGTCTGCGAAGAACTCGACGTTCCTGCGCTGCGGCCGCGCCCGGCACGACGGCCGGCAGTACACGCCGGTCGTGCGCACGGCCACGTAGAACCTCCCGTCGAACGCCGCATCCTTCGCCGCGAAGGCCGCCCACATTTCTTCGCCGCTCATTCCGTGTTCCGTCGCATGGTTCATCACGACGGATGATAGGACGCAGACGTCGTGCAGAAAACGAAAAACCTGCGCTTTTGGTCGTCGGTCGTCAGCGGTCTGTCGTCTGCCGTCGGTCGTCCCCCGCCATCCTGCGCATGAGCCAGTCGTGCGCGAAGGCCGCCTGCAGGTCGTCGAGGGTGAACTCGCAGCCGAGCGACGCGCCGAGGGCGGGCAGTCGTTCGGCGAGCTCGGCGGGCGGAATCGCCGCCGCCGCGTCGGCGACGGCGCGGTCGATGCGCAGGCGGCGAATGAACTGGAGGGCGTTCTGGATGTTCATCTCGTGACGAGCAGATGTTCGAATGCGTGCATCCAGTACGTCGGCATCCAAGTCTCGCCGTTTTCGACAAGGCGCAGGTTGGGCACACGCCCGAGCAGCGCCTGCAGGCCGACACGCAGAGTTTGTCTGCCCAGCGGCGCACCGATGCAATAGTGGATGCCGTACAGGAAATTCAGATGCGGATTGGGGCTGCGGTCGAGCACGAGCTCGTCGGGGCGTTCGAACTGCTCGGGGTCGCGATTCGCTGCGCCGATGAGCAGCTGGAAGCGATCGCCGCGCCGAATGTGCCAGTCACCGACGTCGACGTCTTCGAGCGCCACATGCGGCCGCGCCTGTATCGAGCCGTCGAAGCGCATCGCTTCTTCGATGGCGTCCGGCAGTAGTTCCGGCGTGGCGCGCAGCTGCTGCCACGCAGCGTCGTGGCGCAGCAGGGTGCGAATCACCAGGCCGAGCGTGTTGGCGGATGTTTCGTAGCCGGCGGAGACGAGCTGGATGAGGAGCGCGAGTCGTTCGTCTTCGTGAAAGCTCTGGGCAGTCTCCGGTTTCGCAAGATGCTCGAGCAGCCCGCCCGGACGCAGCGCGCTCGGCTTGGACATGAGATCGACGAAGGACAGGGCGAGTGCGTAGGCCGCCCATGCAGCGCGTTCGAGATCGGTTTGCGTAATGATGAAATCAGTGCTGACGATGATGCGATGGGGATGAATCATCCAGCCGCGGTCTTCCGTTGCGTCGACGCCGAGCAGTCGACATAGCGTTCCGTAGGCGAACGGAATGGTGAACTGCTGCACGATGTCGAATGTAGCCGTGTCGTCCGCGATGATGCGATCAAGCAGTGCATGCGCGTGCGCGTGCTGCCATGACTGCAGCTCGTTCAATGAGGCTGAATTGAACCACGGCTGAATCAGCTGCCGAAGCATGGTGTGTTCTGGCGGATGACGAATCTCTAGGAAGCGATCCAGCAGGTCGTTGCCTTTGCGGCGCTGCTGGGCGAACCGTTCGGTCGACGGCGGCAGCGCATCGATCGAACGGAAGGTGGCTTCGTCGAATCGAACGGTTCGGTTTGGATCGGCGAACTGAAAGCGCGGATCCTGCAGGACGAACCGCACGTCGGCGTAGCGTGAAATCACCCACTCGTGTTTGTTCGAATCGTAGAAGCGCGGCGCTTGTTGCTGAAGCCGTCGGTAGGCGGGATACGGATCGCGCCGGAAATCGGCGGAAAATGGGTCATAGCCCAGTTCGAGCGGGGGTGTCTTCATGGATGGTTCTCCGTATTTCGCGCGATGGCGGCATCTTTGTGTCGGAAAAGCTTTTGGGTTAGGACATCTGCCAGCGATGTTCGAACCACAGGTAGCCCTTGGCTTCGATCGGCCGCTGCGGACGGACGCCGAGCTTGACGTGGCTGATGTGGCAGTCGAAGTGCGTAAAGCCGGGCGATGTGCGAACGAGCGATTCCGCCAGCAGATCGAGCGGCCATGAGCGGCCGGGCTGCGGGGCGACGCGGCCGGGCCACGCCAGCAGCGCCGCCGCCTTTTCGGGCGCGGCGAGGCCGTGCGCGACGACGACGTCGAGCAGGCGCGCCCACTGTTCGATGCACCGTTCGCCGGACGGCGGATAGCACTCGATGCCGAGGCTCGGCGCGACGGCTGCACCGATGTCGAGGCAGAGCGTGAAGTGGCAGTCCATGCGCCGCACGAGCTCGAGGATCTCGGTGGCGGCGGCGCGGTC
>JBIIIA010000259.1:0-5057 GCA_044235195.1 Thermoflexales bacterium | reverse complement strand
GCCGGCTACGTGCTGGCCGGCGTGGCCGCCGGCGGCGAGTCCGGCGCCACGGCCGTGCTGTTCTACCTGGCCTCGTACGCGCTGACGTCGCTGGCCGCCTTCGCGGTCATGGTGGCGCTCAGCTCGGGGGCGAACGAGAACCACTCGCTCGAGACGTACGCCGGCCTCGGCCGCCGCAAGCCGCTGCTCGGGCTGGTCATGGCCGTCGCCATGCTCTCGCTGCTGGGCATCCCGCCCACGGCCGGCTTCTTCGGCAAGTACTTCCTGATCTCCGCCGCGCTCGGCTCCGGCCTGACGTGGCTGGCGATCGCCCTCGTCGTCACCAGCGTGATCTCCGCCGGCTTCTACCTGCGCGTGATCATGACGATGTACATGCGCGACGCCGACGAGGCCGCCGAGCCGATCGCTTCGAACTGGCCGCGCGCGCTGGCTGCGCTCACCGCCACCGTGGCGACGCTGGCCATCGGGCTGCTGGCCTCGCCGCTGCTCGACGTCATCAGCGGCGGCATCAAGACGATCGTGCGCTGACCTTCGTACGCCTCCGTTCTGCCTTAGAATCAACCACTGCGTGCGCGACGCGCGCTTCGTACGTTCGCGCCGTCATCGGTATTTCCGATGCACGGCGCCGCAGTGAGTGGATTTCAGATCGGAGGATACGATGCAGACCGAGGCCAAACTCGCCAATTACATCGACGGCCGCTGGACGACCGACAACGCAAACGGCTTTCAGGACGTGAAGAACCCTGCGACCGCGCAGGTGATGACGCAGGTGCCGCTCTCGGCCGCCCAGGTCGTCGACGCAGCGGCGCAGGCGGCGGCCAAGGCCTTCCGCGAGTGGCGGCGCACGCCGGTCGGTGAGCGCATTCAGTTTCTGTATCGCCTCAAGGCTTTGCTCGAAGCCAACCGCGACGAGCTCGCCGCAGTGATCACGAACGAAGCCGGCAAGACGTTCGTCGAATCGGTCGCCGAAATCACGCGCGCCGTCGAGAACATCGAAGTGGCGTGCGGCGCGCCGGTGATGATGCAGGGCATCAACAACGAAGACATCGCGCGCGGCATCGACGAGCACATGATTCGGCAGCCGCTCGGCGTCGTCGCCGCGATCACGCCGTTCAATTTCCCGGGCATGGTGCCGATGTGGTTCCTGCCCTACGCCGTCGCCACCGGCAACTGCTTCATCCTGAAGCCGTCCGAGCGCGTGCCGATGACGGTGCAGCGCATCTTCCAGCTGATCGAGCAGGCCGGCTTCCCGGCGGGCGTGCTGCAGGTGGTCAACGGCGGCAAGGAAGTGGTCGATGCGATTCTGGATCATCCGCTGATCCGCGCGATCAGTTTCGTCGGCAGCACGCCGGTGGCGCGCTACATCTACCAGCGCGGCGCGGCCGCCGGCAAGCGCGTGCAGGCGCAGGGCGGCGCCAAGAACCCGGTCGTCATCATGCCCGATGCGGACATGGACACGACCACGCGCATCGTGGCGGACTCGGCCTTCGGCTGCGCCGGCCAGCGCTGTCTGGCGGCGTCGGTCGGCATCACCGTCGGCGGCGCGCGCAACACGTTCCTCGAGCAGCTCGCCGACGCCGCGGCGTCGCGCAAAGTCGGCTACGGGCTGGACAAGGCCACGGAGATGGGCCCGGTCATCACGCAGGAGAGCAAGGCGCGCATCGAGAAGCTGATCGCGCTCGGCGAGTCCGAGGGCGCAAAAGTCGTGCTCGACGGCCGCAATCGCACAGTCTCCGGCTACGAGGACGGCAACTTCGTCTTCCCGACGCTGCTCGACGGCGTGCCGGCCGGCAGCGAACTCGCGCGCACCGAAATCTTCGGCCCGGTCTTCAGCCTGATGCACGCCGAGACGATCGAAGACGCCATCGCCATGGTGAACGACCGCTCGTACGGCAACGCCGCCTCGATCTTCACCACCAGCGGCGCCACCGCCCGCCAGTTCCGCTATGAAGTCACCAGCGGCAACGTCGGCGTGAACATCGGCGTGCCCGCGCCGATGGCCTACTTCCCGTTCAGCGGGTGGCGCGAAAGCTTCTTCGGCGACCTGCACGCGCAGGGCTTCCACGGCATCGAGTTCTACACCGAGACCAAAGTCGTCATCGAACGCTGGCCTCGCGAGTGGAGCCGCAAGTTCTAAATCGACCGCTGACCGCCGACGGCCGACCGCTTGAAATCACGGGCGGTCGGCCGTCGGCAGTCTGTCATCGGCCGTCCCAAGGTCATTCAAAAGGGGAACTCTATGTCCAAACGCGTCGCTCTTTATCTTCAGGACCGTCACTCGCTGCAGGACGGCATCAAGTACGTGCAATACGCCGAGAGCAAGGGCTTCGAGGCGGTGTGGCAGGCGGAAAGCCGCCTGGTGCGCGACGCCATCGTGCCGATGGCCGCATTCGCCGCCAGCACCAAGCGCATCAAGGTCGGCTCCGGCGTGATCAACAACTGGACGCGCAACATCGGCCTGCTGGCGTCGACGTTCCTGACGCTCGACGACCTGGCGCCCGACCGCATCATCTGCGGCATCGGCGCGTGGTGGGATCCGCTGGCCAAGAACGTCGGCATCGAACGCCGCAAGCCGCTGCTGGCCATGCGCGAGACGGTCGAGGTCATGCGCCGCCTGCTGCGCATGGAAAACGTCACTTTCCACGGTGAATTCCACAACGTCACCGGCATCGAGCTCGACGTAGTGCACGGCCGCAAAGAGCCGCGCAACGTGCCGATCTTCATCGGCGCCACCGGCGACCAGATGATGGAGCTCACCGGCGAGATCGCCGACGGCGCCGTGCTGAACTACTGCGTCGCGCCCGAGTACAACGACAAGGCCGTCGAACTGCTCGACAAGGGCGCCCGCAAGCGCGGCCGCACCGTCGCCGACATCGATCGGCCGCAGCTGATCGTGTGCTCGGTGCACGAGGACCGCAAGAAGGCGATCGAGGACGCCAAGTGGCTGCTCACGCAGTACGTCGCGCAGCAGCCGCACATCGCCAAGGCCAGCGGCGTCAGCGACGACGTCATCAAACAGGTGCAGTCCATCCTCGGCTGGCCAGCGACGAAGGAACAGGTCGCGCAGGCCATGCAGTACATCCCCGACGATTTCGTGCTGAAAATCTCGGCCACCGGCACGCCCGACGAGGCGCGCGCCAAAGTGCAGCAGTACATCGACCGCGGCTGCACCTGCCCGATCCTCTACCCGATGGGCGATCCGTACGCCATGATGGACGCCTTCGCCGCAGAATGATCGAACAGCGCGACGGCGCGTGCGGCGATCCGACGCCGCACGCCTCCGTCAACGCATTCGTCGCCGAGCTGCATCGCCGCATGCGCGATGTGCTCGGCGACGCGCTCGTCGGCCTGTACCTCGACGGGTCGCTGGCGCTCGGCGGCTTCGACGCGGACAGCGACATCGACTTCGTCGCCGTCACCCGGCGGCGCATCTCGCACCAGACGTTCCTGCAGCTGCAGGCAGTGCATCGCGAACTCGCGCGCCTCGACTCACCGTGGGCGGTGCAGCACGAGGGCTCGTACCTCTCGCGCGCCGAATTGCGCCGCTACGATCCGGCGCGATCGTCGCATCCGAACATCGAACGCGGCGCCGGCGAAATCCTCAAGTGGGCGACGCACGACGCCGTGTGGAACGTGCATCGCCGCATTCTGCGCGAGCGCGGCATCGTCGTCTACGGCCCGCCGCCCGTCACGCTCGTCGATCCCGTCGACGGCGACGAACTGCGCGCCGCCATGCGCCGCTGCCTGGGCGACTGGCCGGGACATCTGCTGCAGTACCCGCACCGACCGATCGGCTCCGCCGGCTATCAGTCATACATCGTGCTGACGCTCTGCCGCATGCTGTGCACCATCGAAACCGGAGAAATTCGCAGCAAGCGCAACGCGGCGCAGTGGGCCATCGCAGCGCTCGGCGAACCCTGGGCGGCGAGCATCGCGTGGGCATGGAGCGCCCGCAGCCATCCGGAAATGCCGACCACCGCCGACGACGAGACGCGCGTACGTGCGTTCATCGCCCTGGCGCTCGAGCGCAGTCGCCCCCTACAATAACTGGCCATGGCCCCGAACACGACCGACCTGCTCCCCGACGGCACGGCCGTCGTCACGCGCACGATCCCCGTCCCGGACACGCTGAGCGAAGCGGCGCAGGCGCACCTCGCCACCGGCGCCACATGGGCGCCTGAAGAGAACTCACCCGAGCAAGCGCAGCAGATCGCCGCGGCGCGGGCGATGTACCCGGTCGACATCGAGGAGACCACCATTGCCGGCGTTCCGGTCAAGATCGTGCGGCCGCAGCACCCGCATCCGCACGGAGCCGGTCGAGTGCTGCTCAACCTGCACGGCGGCGGGTTCGTGACCGACAGCGGCTCGCTGCTGGAGAGCATTCCGATCGCCGTGCTGACCGGCCTCGACGTCGTGACCGTGCTGTATCGCCTGGCGCCGCAGCACCCGTTCCCCGCCGCCGTCGACGACGCCGCTGCGGTGTACGAGGCGCTGCTGGGCGCGTACCAGCCGAGCGACATCATCGTGTACGGCACCTCCGCCGGCGGAACGCTGTCGGCGCAGCTGCTGGTGCGCGCCGCCGAGCGCGGCCTGCCGATGCCAGCCGGTCTGGGCTTCTTCACGGCCATCGCCGACCTCGCGCGCCCGGGCGACAGCATGTCGTTCTTCGGCGTGCCCGGGCTGGCCGGCGCGCAGCCCGTCGCACGCGGCGCGCGCGGGTTAGGCGGATCGCTCGGCCTCGACGACCTGACCGTGCCTTCCGCGTCGCCTGCCTATGCGAATCTGACGGCGTTTCCGCCGACGCTCTGCATCGCCGGCACGCGCGACATGCTCCTCAGCGCCACCTGCAACTTCCACCGCGCCCTCCGACGCGCCGGCGTCGACGCCGACCTCTTCGTGTTCGACGCCATGCCCCACGCCCACTGGTACATGGTCGAAATTCCGGAAGCCCGTGAAGCCACCCAGTGGATGGCCGCATGGTTCCTGCACAAGCTCGGCCTCGCCCTGCCCGCCGCACTGCCGCCATGGACCTGAGCCGCCGTCGCACACACCGCCGC
>JBIIIA010000030.1:0-15803 GCA_044235195.1 Thermoflexales bacterium | reverse complement strand
GGCGTGGCCGTCAGGGTGACGACGGTGTCGAGGGTGAAGGTGACGACGCAGCTGGCGCTGCACAGCAGGCCGCTCGGCGTGCTGGCCACCGAGCCGAATCCGTTGCCGGAGACGGTGAGGGAGAGCGGCTGGAGCGGATTGGGCAGGTTGGTCATGCTGCCGACGATGGGCGTGACGATGCCGCCGGCGGTGATGGTGACCGGATACGTGCCGCGCACGGTGCCGGCGGTGAGGGTGGTGGTGACCCAGCCGTCGGCGTCGACGAGGCTGTAGGTGCGGCTGGGCGAGAGAGTGGCGCTGGTGGTCGGGCCGTCGAGGAAGAGGACGCCGCCGGGGCCGAGGGGCTCGCTATAGTCGCTGAAGAAGCGGGCCACGATGGGCAGCGGGAAGGCGGTGCTTTGTGTGGTGGTCTGCACGCTGCCGCCGAGGAGGGTCATGCGGAAGCCGCGCGACTCGTAGGCGCCGATGTCGCAGGTCCCGACGCGGGCGAGGCCGCGCTGGTCTGCCGTCGGGCAGGCCGCGTCATCGCCGGCGTCGAGCGCCGGGGAGCCGGCGACGAGCGGGACGGTCTGTCCGGAGCCGCCGTAGCTGCCGAGCGTGCCGACGCCGACGGAGGGCACGGTGCGCAGGCCGCAGTCGGCGTCCGCCGCGATGCTGTTGGTGTTCTGCACGGTGGCACCGGCCTCGGCGCCGCAGACGTCGGTGGTCGGGCCGGCGAGGATCGTGTTGACGAAGTCGAGCGTGCCGGCGGTGGCGCTGATGTACGCGCCGGCGGCGGCGGGGGCGGAGTTGGCTGCGACGGTGACGTTGACGAGGCGTGCAGTGCCGGTGAGCATGACGCCGCCGCCGTCGACGGAGGCGGAGTTGCCGGCGATGGTGACGTTGGAGAGGGTGAGCACGCCGGCGCTGGCGATGGCGCCGCCGCGCGCGGCGGAGTTGCCCTGCAGGGTGAGGTTGGAGAGCGTAGCCTGTGGCAGAGGTCCGTAGTCGTCGTCGACGTCGATGAAGAGCGCGCCGCCGTTGCCGCCGGCGGTGTTGTCGGCGATGACGACGTCGTCGGAGACGAAGAGTGCCGCATCGTACGCGAGCGCGACGGCGCCGCCGCTGGCGGCGGTCGAATTGTTGCGCAGCGTGCTGCTCTGCAGAGTGGTGCTGCTCAGTTCCACGTAGAGCGCGCCGCCGATGCCTCTGGCGAAGTTGTTCAGGAAGGTGACGTTGCTGAGCACGCCGGTGCCGCTTCCCATGTATGCGCCGCCGCCTTCGCCGCTCGTGCCTGTGTTGATGTCGCCGAGGGCGGTGTTGGAGAGCACTTCGACGTTGGCGATGTCGAAGTCGCCGTAGAGATAGAAGCCGCCGGCGTATGAATCCGAGGTATTGGAGACGACCGACGAGTTTCGCATGTTCAGCGTAGAGGCGGCATAGAACCCGGCGATGCCGCCGGCGGTGTTGGCGCGGACGTCGATGCCGTCGAAAGTGGCCGCGCCGTTGACGTAGAAGCCGCCGCTGGTCGAGGCTGCGTAGTTCGAGATCACGTCCACGTTGTGCAGCGTGACGGCGACGCTGGCGTAGAAGCCGCCGCCGTAGGTGTCCGTGGCGTTGCTGATGATCTGCGTGTTGCTGACCCAGACTGCGCTGTTGGCGTAGAAGCCGCCGCCGTAGTTGCCGGCGGAATTGCCGATGATTTCGGAATCGTAGATCGTGAGCGCGTCGTCGCTCTGGAAGCCGCCGGCATACCCGCCGGCGCTGTTGTTGCTCACGACGACATTGGACAGTTGCGTCGTGCCGCCGGCGTAGAAGCCGCCGCGGCTGCCGCCGGCGGCGTTGCGCTCGATGGTGCTGTCGACGACGATGACGTTGCCGTCACTCTGAAAACCGCCCTGATCTCCGCCGGCGGTGTTGTAGGCCACGGTCGTGTTCGTCATCGCAGTCGAGCCGCCGACCAAGAATCCGCCGGCGGCGCCGGTGACGGTGTTCGAGACGACCTCCGAGTTCTCGATGACCAGGCTGCCGCCTACGCCGAAGGCGCCACGGTTGTTGGCGTAGTTGTCGGCGAAGCGCGTGCCGCTGATGACTGCGTTGCCGGCGATGCGCGCACCGCCATGCTGCACACCGCGGTTGTGTTCGACGATGCTGTTCACGAGCGTGAGCGATTGTTCTGTATTGATGCCGCCGTTGCTGCCGCCGGCGACGTTGTAGGCCACGGTCGTGTTCGTCATCGTGATCGAACCGCCGACGGTGAAACCACCGTTGTCGCCGCCGGCGGTGTTCGACAGCACTGAGCTGCCCATGATCTCCAGATTTCCCGCGACGCGCCCGGCGCCTTGGTTGGCCGACACCGCCGTGTTGCTCAGGATGGTCGATCCGCTGATGACGGCGTTGCCGTCGACGTTGAAGCCACCGTAGTAGTTCGCAGCGCGGTTGCGCGATATTTCGCTGTTCAGCATGCTGAGCGTTCCGCTGGCGTCGAAGGCACCCATCTCGTTGCCGGCGGTGTTGCCGCTGATCTGCGAACCTGTGATGTACGACGCCGATGCGACGTAGAAGCCGCCGCGGCTGCCGCCCGCGGTGTTCGACAGCACCGAGCTATTCAGCATCGTCAGTCCGCCGTCCGTCCAGAACCCAGCTTGATTCTGCTGTGCGGAGTTGCCGGAGATTTCGGAAAACAAAAGCCCGGCCGATCCACTCGAGTAGAAGCCGCCGGCGGCGTCGCCGGCGGAGTTGCCGGTGACGCGGGCGGAGAAGAGTAGAAAATCGCCGGCGATGTAGGCGCCGCCGCCCGCGCCGCTGGCGTGATTGTTGGCGATGAGCAAATCTGTTGTAAACGATACGGCATTCGTACTGTACAAGCCGCCGCCCTGCGCGGCGACGTTGTCGCTGACGACGGTGCTGTACATCAGCAGCCGGCCGCTGCTGGCGATGCCGCCGCCGCTGCCCGCCGCCGAGCTGCTGATGATGTGGGTTTCCGATAACGTCAGCGTGCCGTTGCTGACGTTCACGGCGCCGCCGTTTCCGATGGAATATCCGTCGCGCAGCGTCATGCCGTACAGCGCGCTGTCGCTGCTCACCAAGAACACCCGCGAGGCGTTGCCGGCGCTGATCGTGAGCAGGCTGGCCCCGGGGCCGCTGATGACCAGCGTCTTCGTGATTTCCAGCACGCCGCTGGTCAGCGTGATCGTTTGCGGGGTGTTGAACGTAGCGTTGTTGAAGGTGATCGTGGTGCCTGGAGCGGCGCAGTCGATGGCGCTGCGCAGCGAGCCGCCGCCGGAGTCGTTCGTATTCGTCACGATGTAACAGCTGGAGGCCGCAGAGGTCGGCGTCGGCGCATCGAGCAATGCTGCGATGGCGAGCGCGACGGATACGAGCGGGTTCAGGAGGCGTAGGAGGCGAGCGATCCGGGGGCGGCGAACGATGGACGTATTCATGCTGGTAGGACGGCGTTCCGCGGGCGCGAAATGGCGTGGCGGGCAATCTAGGTGCAGATCGCCGATCCGTCGTCCTCCAGTTGGAGTATCGGGTGGAGTATTCTGTGAGTGAATCTGCCGTTTGGGGCGGCTTGCTCACGCCTCACCCCCTGACCCCCTCTCCCCCTCAATTTCGCGCGCTTGCCAGTACTTTGCTCGACAAAAACGTAAGCGAAATCGAGGGGGAGAGGGGGTAGGGGGTGAGGCGTAGGCGACGAGGCGGATGAAAAACGCCGCGCAGCGATGTCCCCCTGAGAGGGGGGTAGGGGGTGAGGCGTGGGCGCGCAACGATGCCTTTAGCCCCGGGTACACCAACGGCCCGCCGTTGGATCGGCCCTGCGGTCGCCGGTTGGCGCTGGGACAACAGGATTTCTACAAAATCGTAAGGCGCACCCCCCGGGCGCGCGGAGGTCGTCGTCTCCGGTAAGCTACGGTGCCTGCATCGTCTTCGGCAATAGTTCCCAACGCACGTTTTTCGAGTCCCGCCGCAGCACGAGATCGACGCCTTTGTAGGTCACTCGCACGTAGTGCTCTGCTACCCACTGCGGCGACAGTGCGTCTTGCCCATACGTCTTTCCCTCCGTTTCGATAAAGTCCGGCTGCAGCTGCTGAATCGAGTAGATCGCGTCGAACTTATTGTGCCCAGGTCGGTACATCATCGTCCAGAAATTCACATACGGCGATATATGCGGTGAGAGTGATGCAATGTTGCGGTCGATTTTGCCGAGAAAATCCATGGCGCGGCGCGGTTGCACGTCATCGCTGTAGTAAGGAATCACCCCGGCCGCGTTCACGCCGATGGACGCGTCTTCTTTCATCACTTCACGAAGCGCCAGTGCGATCCTCAGCCGGTTCTGGTTCGCTTCCACCTCAGTGGGAAAACTACGCAGCACGATATGTGACAAAAACGGTCTTACGGAAACCGCAAAACCAGCAGCCACGACGAGAGGCAACAAAATCCGCGCATCGATCGAGAATCGTTGCTGTGCACGAGACACAAGGCGATCCACGGCAATCACGAAGACCGTCGTCAGGAACGGCGTGGTCGGCGTCGTGAAGCGCCAGTACGGCGGCCATGCGTCACCGCCCACGTAAATTTGATACGCGAGAGCGACGCCGAAGCAGCTAAACAGCAGCACCTCGCGTGCGCGTGGACGGCGCAGCATGCCGATCACTGCGATGATGATCATCACGCTCATGTACAGCACGAAGCGCGCGGAGAACGCCGCACCATTGCGCACACGATCGCCCAACGCGATTCCCGACACCTTCAACGTGTACGTATTGGGCAGAAACTCACCGTAGTACGACCACTGAAAGCCCAGCACACCGACGATGCATACGGCGAAGATCGCAGCAGACGCAACGAGAGGCCCCAGGTGCCGGCGTATATTTTTTTCTCGTTGCACACGCCAAATCAGGAACGCAAAGATCAGCGCGGTAGTGATCGCCGATTCGTTGCGTGTAAGAAATGCAGCGCTGGCGCATATTCCCATCCACAGCGCAGACCGCCGATCACCGCTGCGTTCGAACTGCAGCGCGAAGTACATCGTTGCTACCGTCAAAAACGTCAACAGGCCCGTCTCCATTCCGTAGAGCGACCAGTATGCGAGCGGGGTAGTAGAACAACACAGCACAGAAGACGAGCAGCCGAATCGTATTACGGTACACGACGTCTTCATCGAGCAGAAAACGGTCGACGATGCGTTCCATGAGAAACGCTGTCGCGGGCACGAGGAAAAGGCAGAACAACTGAACGGCGAGCACCGTCGCCGACCGATCCAGAAACATCGCCGGCAACGCCATCAGCAACGTCATGAGCAGATTCGAGTACCCCTGAATAAAGTTGCCGGGATACCAAACCAGACCATATCCGTGCGCTAAATTCCATGCGTAACGCATCGAGATCATCGCGTCGTCGAACAGCATGAAATAGCGTTTGCCATCTGCGCCGATGGCCGAGGTGATAAAAATAAAATACAGCCCCCAGCCGACGAAGAGCAGAGTGGGAATTGCCAGGAATTTGCGAAAGTGCATAGAGAGATCCCTCCGTCTTGCCCTGGTTCGTTCGTGGCAACGTCTGCACGGACGGGGCAAGACGTTCGGGATGACGCTCCGGGAGAGAGAACGACGATCACGGACAGGGTGGTACGTCCCTCGGCCGTCATCCCGAACGCTTTGCCGGCTTGAACGTACCGATCTCCGAGCGTATGTGCGCCACGACAAAGCATCTGGGCGACGCTTGCGCGTCGCCCAAATGTTCAGCGCACCGAACTTTCGCGCGCCTTGAGCGGCGCGCCCCACGTCCGGTTGAGGTCCGGCCACGGGATAGAGTCGATGAGCAGCCGCGTGTAGTCGTGCTGCGGATGACGAATGACAGTCTCGACGTCGCCCTGCTCCACGACGTTGCCGCGGTAGAGCACGATGATGTCGTCGGCCACGTGATAGGCCGTCGTCAGGTCGTGCGTGATGTAGAGGATCGCGATTCCGTATTCTCGGTTCAGCTTCTTCAGGCTGTCGAGAATCGTGGCGCGCAGCGACGCATCGACCATCGACACCGGTTCGTCGGCGACGATCACACGCGGCTTCAGCAGCAACGCGCGCGCCACGTTGATGCGCTGGCGCTGACCGCCCGACAGCTGATGCGGGAAGCGGCCCAGGATGTCCTCCGGCCGCAGGCCGACCGCATTGAGCGCCTCGTCCATCTTGGCGCGCGCTTCCTGCTTGCTCTTCGCCAGCTTGAAGCGCTCGATCGGCACCGTCAGCAGGTGATCGACGTGATAGAAGGGATTGAACACCGCGAACGGATCCTGAAAGATCGCCTGCACTTCCTTGCGGTACTGCACGCGTTCCTCACCGGCCAGTTTGGTGATGTCTTTGCCCTTGTAGAAGATCTGGCCGCTGCTGGGCGAGATGAAGCCGAGCATCAGCATCGCCATGGTGGTCTTGCCGCTGCCGCTTTCACCGGCGATCGTCAGAATCTTCGGCTTCTCGTCGTCGATGACGAGCGAGAAGTCGTTCAGCGCCGTGACCGCCGCGCGCGAGATCAGTCCGCGCGTGTAGGTCTTCGTGACATGACGAAATTCGACGAGTGGAGTCATGCGGTCACCTTGTCCTCTTCGTAGAGCAGGCACGAAACGAAGCGGCCGTCCGGCTGCTGTCGCAGCGTCGGCACGACAGCGGTGCAGCGCTCGGTCGCCTTCGTGCAGCGCGGATGAAAAGCGCACCCGCTGGGGATGCGCAGCAGCGAGGGTGCCAGGCCCGGGATGCCCTGCAGCACGCCCTTGTTGTCCAGGTTCGGCAGGCTGTGAATCAGCGCCTGGCCGTACGGATGGTACGGCTCGGTGAACATCTGTCGCACCGTGCTGATCTCCACCAGCTTGCCGGCGTACATCACGGCGACTTTGTCCATCGACTGCGCCATCAGGCCCATGTCGTGGCCGATCAGAATCACGGCGCAGCCGAGTTCCGTCTGCACGCGGTTGATCGTCTCCATCACCTGCCGCTGCGTCACCACGTCGAGCGCGCTCGTCGGCTCGTCGGCGATGATGACCTTCGGCTTCAGCAGGATGCCGATGGCGATGCACACGCGCTGCTTCATGCCGCCCGACAACTCGTGCGGATACATCTTGAACACATCGCGCTTCAGATCGACCGACTCCAGCGACTGCATGCAGCGCTCGGTCATGTCCGCCTTGGAAATCGACGCATCATGGGCGCGGATGGCATCCATCATCTGCCCGCCGATGCGCATCACCGGGTTCAGCGAGTTCATCGCGCCCTGCGGGATGTAGGCGATCTTGCTCAGACGCGCCTTGAGCATGTCGCGCTCGCTGAGCTTCACCAGGTCCGTCCCGTCGACGATTACCTGGCCGCCCTCGATGCGCCCCGGCGGCTTGATCATGCGCATCATCGCCAGCGCCATCGTCGACTTCCCGGATCCTGACTCGCCGACCAGCCCCAACTTCTCGCCGGCATTCAGCGAGAACGAAACATTGTCCAGCGCCTTGGCGCGCCCGGCGTCGGTGTAATAGGTAACTTGCAGGTCGCGCACCTGCAGAATGGCGTTCGACATGTTATTCCGACCTCCGCACGCGCGGGTTGGCGACTTCATCCAAACCGACCATGATCAGCGTCAGCGCGCCGAAGATCAGGATCAGCGCCAGGCTCGGCCACAGCGGCCACCACCACCAGCCGTTGAAGAACGACGCCTGGTATTGTGCAAAATAAATCGTATTGCCGATCAGCGGTTCACGCAGCGGCCCGAGACCGAACACGGCCAGACCGAACGAGGCGAAGATCGCACCGAACACCTGACCGACCAGCGCCGATCCGAGGAACGGCAGCAGATTCGGCAGGATTTCCTTGAAGATGATCTCCAGGTTGCTCATGCCGGAGAGCTTGGCCACGTTCACGAACATGCGCTCGCGCATCGAGAGCACCTGCGCGCGGATCACGCGCGTCGGCCCCATCCACGCCAGCATCACCACGATCAGCGCCATCGTGTCTACCGTGACGCTCTTCTTATCGATGGCGCCGGCGATCAGCACCTGAATCAGGAACACCGGAATCGGCAGCAGCACTTCCGTGATGCCGCGGATGATCGTATCGAGCGGCCCGCCGAAATAGGCTGAAATGAAGCCCAGCACGGTGCCGACCAGCGTGCCGATCGCGCCGGCCAGCAGGCCGATGCGCGCCGTCTGGCCGAGGCCCTTCGCCATCACAGCGAACAGGTCGCGCCCATAGAAGTCGGTGCCGAGGATGAAGCAGCTCTTGCCGATCTTCTTCGTCTCATCGAAGAGGCACAGCGGATTCGGCGGCTGCTTAGGCTTGACGGCGAGCGGATACGCCAGTTTGTCCACGTTCATCGTCATCTGGCCGACGACGGAGAACAGCGTCAGGAACAACAGAATCGCCAGGCCGATGCCGAGGCTCTTGTTGCGCCGCAGATAGCGAAACAGCAGCGTCGCGCGCGACGGCTGCTGCACCGCAGCTTGGGGGGTGACAGCGAGTGTGGTCATTTCGAATCGATGCGAATGCGCGGATCCAGCAGCGGATAGATGATGTCCACCAGCAGCATCAGCACCGTCACCGAGATGATGATGAAGAAAGCGATGCCGAAGATGACGAAGTAGTCGTTGGCGATGATCGCCTGGCCGAGGATGCCTCCGAGGCCCGGAAGGCCGAAAAGCTGTTCCACCAGCACACCGCTGACGATCAATTGTCCGAACGACAGCGCCAGGCCGGTCACCGAAGGCAGCAGAGCATTGCGCACGTAGTAATCACGGAAGATCACCAGCGAGCCGAGCCCCTTGTGTTCCGCAAAGTTGACGTAGTCTTCGCCCTGAATCGTCACGCCCATGCCGCGCATGCCGAGCGCCCAGAACGCCACAGAAGACAGCACGAGCGCGAAGCCCGGCAGAATCTGATGGCGCAGCACTTCGATCAGAAACGAGAAGGACAACTCAGGTTTCGCTCCGATTTCGTACGCGCCGCCGAACGGCAGCAGCTTCAAACGAAAAGCGATGAAGAAGATCAGCAGCAGCCCCAGCAGATACGGTGGGACGCCTTGCAGCATCATCATCGGGGCCATCAAACCCTTCACCCAGCGCGGTGATTTCGGCCATGCCGTCAATGCTCCCAGCAGGTTTCCTAAGGTGAACGAGATGATCGTCGTCACGATCAGCAGGCCAATCGTCCACGGCAGCGCCTCAAGGATCAGCTCCCACACCGTTTTGGGGAACTTGTTGAGCGACGGCCCGAGGTCGCCGCGCAGCACGCTGCCCATGTAATCGGCATACTGCTGCGCCAGGGGCTTATTCAGGCCGAATTTTTCGTTGTACGCCTGCACGATCTGCTCGAGGTCCTTCGGCGCATAGCCGGTCGAGCGCGAAATTTCGGCCAATCGTTCACGAATCGGGTTGCGTGACGAAATGCGGGGAATGAAAAAGATGATCGTGGATGTGACCCAGATCACGAACAGCAGGAACAGGACGCGTCGGACGAGATAGATCAACCGCACGGATTACCTCTCACGGGGAGCCAAAGCAGCCAGCGACCCACCGCTGTCGTCCGAAGCGACGTATGACGATCGGCCCCTACCCGTAGCTGGGAGGGGCCGACCGACGCACGGACTCCGGCGCGTCAGCGCAGCGGGCCGGCGAATTGTGAGCGCCGACGATTGCAGCCGTCGACGCCCCCTTGCTCACAGCAGCAGCTTACGCCGCCGGCTTCAGGTTGGTGATCACCAGGTGGCCGGTGTGCGCCCAGAAGGCGCCGTTGCAGCCGGGGCCCACGTTGTCACGCGTCGGCCAGTTCACCCAGTGCGTCTGGTTGTAGGCGATGCGGTGCAGCCACTGGATGACCGGCACGTCGATGACGTCCGTCCAGTAGATCTCCATCAGCTTGGCCGCGTTCGCCTGGAACTTCGGATCGCTGGCCGGCAGCGGCGCGATCTCGTCCAGCAGCTTGTCGAACTCTTCGTTCTTATAGCGCGAGAAGCGGTTGTTGCCTGCGGAGGTGCCCATCACCGCGCTGAAGCGGCTGTGGAACAGCTCGAACGCAGCATACGGATCCAGCAGCGACGCACCGTGGCCGAACATGTAGAAGCCGGGCTTGCCGTCCGCCATGTTCTGATACGCATCGGGGCCGAAGTTGATCGACGAGTCGAAGCCCGCCGCGCGCAGCATTTCCACCAGCACCGGGACGATGTCGGCGTGGATGCCTTCGAAGCCGTTGATCACGGCCGGCACCGTCGCGCCATCCTTCTCCCACAGACCATCGCCGTTCTTGGCGAAGCCAGCCTCGGTCATCAGCGCCTCGGACTCCGCCAGGTCGAACTTGCGCGGCTGCAGCTTCTCTTCCGCGGCCTTCACTTCGGCCGAATCGGCGAACTTCTGCAGGCCGGGATACAGCGGGAACGGGTAGATCGACGTGACCTGCGCGCCGTTGTACACCACCTCGTTGATCGTGTCGCGGTCGATCGCGCGGTTGACGGCGCGGCGAACCTTGACATCGTCGAACGGGGCGATCTGCGTGTTCATCCACAGCGAGTTCGGCCACCAGTCCAGATAGCCGTGCGGCTCCTCGCTGCCGGTGTGCGTCGTCACCTTGTCATTCTGCTTGAGAATGTTCGAGATGATGTCGTTGCGGAAGTCCAGCGCCGAGTCGAACTCGTTGTTCACCACGCGCTGCGCCACCGTGCCCATGTCCGCCGGGATGTTGACCATGATCACGCGCTCGACCGCCGGCTTCGCGGCCACACCGGCCTCGACCGCCCACCAGTCCGCGCGCAGATCCATGATCTTCTGATCCTTCGTCCACGTCTTGATGGCATACGCACCGGAGTGCGGCATGTCCTTCGTCACGGTGCCGTCCGCGCCGACATCGGCGCCCTTGAACGCCGTCACGTCGGCCTCGCCCTCGAGCACGTGCGCCGGCACCATCGGAATGCCGGTGTCGAACTTCAGCGTCAGCACTTCGAACTTGAAGCGCGGCGCCGGAGACTTGAACTTCACCACCGCCGTCTGGTCATCGACCACAGTCGTCTCGGCGACGAACTGCTCGACCGCAGCGTGGTAGTTCAGCTTGTCATTCGTGGCCTGCGAGTCCAGCGTGAACTTGACGTCCTTGGCCGTGATCGGCGTGCCGTCGCTCCACTTCGCCTGCTTGCGAATCTTGATCGTCAGCTCGGTGAATTCAGCGTTGTACTCACCGCTCTCGGCGATCCACGGGAGTTCCTTGTCCGCGAAAATCTGGAAGTAGAACAGCGGCTCCCACAGCATCGCGTTGCCGTCCTGGTGCGTGTAGCCAGCCGTCCACGGGTTCATCAGACCAACCTGGTCGGCGCCCCAGCCCAGCACCACGGTCTTCTCGCGCGGAATGTCGCCAGCAGCGGGCTCAGCCGCCGGGGCCTCTTCCGGAGCCTTGGTCGGCTCGGGAGCGGCGGTGGGTTCTTCCGCAGCAGGCTCGGGGGCCTTGGTCGGCTCTTCCGCCGGCTTCTCGGCAGCCGGAGCAGCCGGCGCCGGAGTGGCGGCCGGAGCGCAGGCGGCAACCACTGCGCCGGCGCCGGCGAGGGCGCTCAGACGCAGCAACTGACGACGTGTCAACTTGTTGTCGTTCATATCCTCTCTTCTTCCTCCTGAACAAATGTCCGGGCGCTACTGCCCGAACAGTGCTATTTCTACATCATCCCCGCGAAATTTGCAACCCTGTTCACTCAACTTAACGTTTACAGACACTGTACAAATTACTGTACAACGCAGTCAAGCTTGAACGCGATGTCGCGTTCGATGACCGGCTCCTCCCATCGCACTTCTTGTCCCGTCCCGTCGACGTCGAACGCCTGCATCTGTCGGCCGCTCTCGGTGTCGTAGGCTGTGACGCGCATCCGCTTCGCCGCCGTCGGCACGCGCACCACGACATCGCGCGCCGGGGGCGGCGCATAGCGAAAATTCTTCGCCCTCACCCGATCGGCCGACCACGCGATCACCCATTGCGCCAGCGCGGCATCGTGCTGCCACGCCGTGTTGCGCACCCAGACCAGCGATCGTCCGCACGCACCGGCGCCGGCTTCCTGCAGCCGCATCGCCGTCACCGCCGCCCCGCGCGCGCGATCCGCCTTCGCCGGACCAGGCGTCATCGCGCCCAAATCCTCGCCGCGCAGGTATCCGGCCAGGCCGCCGTGACGCCACCACAGCCGGCCCGGTTCGAGATAGTTGTCCCACCACCAGTACATCGCCGAGCCGGCCATGCCGGAGAACGCCGACGCCCACAGCGCGTTGTGCAGATGGATCCCCTGCCGATACGCGCCCACGGCATTCTCCATGTCGGCGTTGGCGCCGAACTCGCCGACCAGCACCGGTTTGACTGGCTGGTCCGTCACCTGCCGGAACCGCACCGGCGGCTCCCCCAGCGGCCGAAACCATTTCGGATCGCCCTGGTTGTACTCGTGGCGCTGCACCAGCTCGATCTCCGGCAGCGCCCACACGCGCGGATCACCGTCGATCGACGCGTAGGAAATCGTGCGGAGATGACGATGCGGATCGTGTTCCGACAAAACGGCACTCATCTCACGCAGCCACGGCAGCAGCCGCTCGGTCTCGAACCCGGGGGCGCTGTTGACTTCGTTCATCCACTCCCACGCCAGAATATGCGTGGAATACCCCCAGCGCGCGGCGATGTAGCGCAGCTGCGCGCGATACGCCGCCCGCGCCGCCGGGTCGGTCAAAAATTCGTGCGGGGCGTCGCACGGGCCGCCGTTGACCCGGTTGTAGGGATTCTCCGGCCAGCGCTGCGCAGGATCGAACATGCCGGATTCGCTCAGCACCACGATCAGATAAATGCCGCGCTGCTCGGCCATGCGCAGGATTTCGTCGAACCAGGCCATCCGCTGCTCGCGCGCTGCATAGTTCCCGAGCGGCGTCTCCTTCCACTCCGGCAGAAACGTCCACGGCGCAAGCCAGATGCGCGCGACAGTGCCGCCGGCGGCGCTGAGCGCATCGAAGCGACGGCCGAACTCCTGCAGTGCGTCGTGCGTGTGCCAGCCGATGTTGGCTCCGATCGGGAAGAACGGTGTGCCATCGTCGAAGCGCAGCATGGCCCCGCTGCGCTCATCCACGCGCACGAATCCGCGCCCCGGCCCGTCCGCCACGGTCCGACGGAGCGAACGCCCGCTCATCCATGCCCCGCCCACCCGGCGCAGCTGCGGCGTCATGTGCCACGCTCCGGCTTCGGGCAGCGTCAGCCGCACGCGAAAGGGCCGCTCCGGATCCGGAACGGCAAACGCAGGCACGTGCCATACGCGCCCACCCGGCCCCGTCAGGCGCACCCGCACCTCCACCGCCCCGACGTCGTACGGATCACGCACCGGCGCATCCTGCACCGCCACCACAGCTTCGACCAGCTGCCAGCGCTCCAATCGCTCCGACAAGCCCACGATGCACACCGAACAGAGCTTCTCCTGCGCGATCGACGCGCCGTGCGGCAAGGCTGCCGTCAGCATGGCTGCACAAATACTTGCCACGAGGAAGAGCGCGATGCGGCGAACCCATCCGCCTGCATAGATCCCCCATATCAGCACATCATTCACCCATAAATCACCCATTCGTATAGTTATTTGCGGCTACACATTGCATTCGCGCTGCCATATACTGTTTCCGTTCTTGACCATTTCCTTCTGTACGGCCATGACGCCAGAGAAAGGTTCATACTCATCATCGCCAGCACTGCCACCATCATGCATTCCCTCTCGTTTCCCACTGCGCTATTGTGCACCTCGAACCATCAAGATCACGCCAGGATCGAACAACTGCTGACCGCAGGCGGCTTCCACCTGCTGCCGAACATGCCGATCGGCCGAGTGTTCGCCTACATGGAATCACAGAACGTGCAGCCGAGCATCCTGGTCGCCTATGCGGATGACGGAGGGATCACGTTGGCGGGGATGCTGCATGCCATGCTGGAAAGCGAATCCGCAGCCAGTCGCCTGCCGGTGCTGCTGTTCGATCGCACCGACAGTGCGCCGCTGGCCCGCGCCGCGCTCCGCAGCCGGCCGGCGGATTACCTGCGCCTCACGCTGCCCGACGAGCCGTTGATCGAACGCATCACGCGTTTGGCGAACACATGCGCCGAAATCGAAACGACGCCCATCGCCATAGAGTCTTCGATTTCGGCGACCACGCTGCAGTGGGACGCCTCGATCGCTGCCGTCTACAGCGACGGCGCCTGGCTGCAGCTGAGCCCGATCGAATGGCGCCTGTTCGAGGCGCTGCTCCAGCATCGCGGCGAGGCGGTCGCGAACGCCGAGCTCATCCGCGGTCCGCTCGGCCGCGCCGAGGAATCCCAGACCACGTCGTCGCTTCTGCGCCTGCACATGTCGCGCATGCGCACGAAGATCGAAGAACACGGCGTGCGCGGCCTGAGCATCGTCACAGTGCGCGGCCACGGCTACATGTTGATCTAGCGCGCCGACGTTTCAGGGCAGCGCATCCAGCACGGCGCCGATATCCTCGAACACATAGTCCGGCCGAATCGGATCGGTCGACAACTGCTCGAGGCTGGTCACACCGCTGAGCACCAGCAGCGTCGTCAGGCCGGCCCGCTGACCGCCGAGGATGTCGGTGTCGAGCCGGTCGCCGAGCACCGCAGTGTTCTCCGCCGTGCCGCCCATGCGCGCCAGCGCCTGCACCATCATCTCGGGCTCGGGCTTGCCGATGATCAGCGGCTCGATGTCGGTCGACACCTTGAGCAGCGTCAGGATCGAACCGTTGCCCGGGACGATGCCGCGGTCGCCCGGAAAGGTCAGATCCGGATTGGTGCCGATGAAGCGCGCGCCGGCGCGAATCAGCAGGCAGGCCTCGACGAGCTTGGCGTACGTCAGCTGTCGATCGATGCCGACGATGACGTGGGTGGCGGCGAACGGCGGGCCGTCGTCGTTGACGACCACGGCGCCGCGCGCCTCGAGTTCGGTGCGCAGCCCTTTTTCGCCGATCATGTACACGCGCGCGCCCGGCGCGTGCTGCGCCATCCACGCCGCCGTCGCCTGCGGCGAAGTCAGCACTTCCTCGAGCGCCACGCGCACGCCCATGCGCGCCAGCTTGGCCACGAAATCCTCGCCGCTCTTGCTGGCATTGTTCGTCGCCAGCACGATGCCGATGCCCCGTGCGCGCAGCCCGTCGAAAAATTCCACCAGCCGCGGCATCGGCACGTCGCCGCGCCACAGCACTCCGTCCATGTCGATGATCAGATTCCGAATCTTTTCAAGTGCAATCACGCTATACCTCTTCTCCGAACCGCGCACTGTAGCGACGAAACACGATGAAGCCGGCCACCAGCACCAGCAGCGCCGTAGCGGCAGTGCGCAGCACGAATTCCGCGCTCGTCGGCACGCCGCGGTACATCACATCCTGATACATATTGACGATCGACGCCATCGGGTTCAGCCGCCGCAGCCAGACCGCCGTGTTCGAACTGGTGAACGCCGAAATGTCGTACCAGATCGGCGTCAGAAACATCAGCGCCAGCAGCCCGAGCTCCAGCAGAAACTGCGTATCGCGATAGAACACGTTGAGCGTCGTCAGCAGCAGGCCGAGGCCGGCGCAGAACACGGTCTGAATGGCGATCACCACCGGCAGCAGCAGCCACGCCGTGGTCAGAGGATGCCCGGACACGAGAGCCATCAGCAGAAACACCGGAAGCGTGAACAGATAGTTGATGAGCGCCGAAGCCACCGCGCTGAGCGGCAGCACCAGCCGTGGGAAGTACACCTTGCGCACGAGCGCGCCGTTGCCCACCACGCTGCCCGCGCCGCTGACCAGCGCCGCGGAGAAGAAGTTCCACGAC
>JBIIIA010000029.1:0-15817 GCA_044235195.1 Thermoflexales bacterium | reverse complement strand
CGAGATGGAATCGTGCAGTTCGCGGGCGAGGCGGTGGCGTTCGGCGATGACCATGGCGGAGGCGGCGGCCTCCTGGAGCTGCACCGAATCGATCATGCCGGCGACCTGATTGGCGAATGCCATGCACAGATCGGCGTACTGCTGGGTGTAGAAGCCGGGCTGGGAATGGCGCAGCGTGAGGACGCCGATGAATTTGCCGCGCACGATGAGCGGCACGGCCATGAACGAGTAGTGTGCATCCGGAATCGCCTTGCTCATGTCGGGGGCGATGAGCGGCTGCCTCAGGTGAATCAGCGCGGAGATATGAGCTTCGTTGCGCGCGGCGCCGGCGACGGTCGATGGAATATCCTCCAGCTCGCCCGCACTGACGATGTCCACCAGCTCATTCTTGCGCAGCAGCAGGACCGTGGCCCGCCCGTACGGGACGACGGGCAGGATCAACATCATCATGCGCTTCAGCAGCGAGATCAGATCCATTGTCGAGCCGACGGCTCGGCTCATTTCGAGCAGCTGAGTGAGCTCCGCAAGTCGCTTACGCAGTTCCTGCTCGGTGTTCCGAAGATCACGGTTGGTGCTTTCCAGGCTGGCTGCACTCGTCTCCACACGGTCGCGAAAGCGCAGGATCTGTTGCAGGATGATCACTCCATATGTGATGAAGAGAGTGCCGAGCATCGCATCGGCCGTGGCACCGGTGATCGCCGGCGGAATCATCGGCGTGCCGAGGAGCGCCAGCCGCATGACGAGCGAAATGCCGATGATGCTGCACGCAGTGAGAATGCTCCCGGCGTACAAAATGCGACGATTCGGGGGACTGACGGTGATCGCCCACAATACACAGGTGATGACTGCCATTAGCGCGACCGGGAAAAAATGCGGCGTGACGATGACCAGCGCCACGCTGCCGAGCAGCCCGCCCGACCAGTTCAGAATTGCGAACAACCGCTCCTTCTGCATTTGGCCGGTGATGTGGTTGCCCCATGCGAACGCAGCCATCGACGCCAGCATATATGCAGTGTGCACGGCGTCCGTCGTTTCGCTGAACAGCGCATAGCCCATGCTGGCTGCCATGAGCAGGCTCATCCACGGAGCCACCCACGGCGCCTGCAGTGATGTGATGCGTCGCTGAGGATGTGAAAGCACGGACGAGGGAGCAGTCGAATTCATCGGGATGCAAAACCGCCGACATTGTAACGGCCTCAATGTAATTGCATTAAATAGGCAGAAGGATGTAGTGGCGCGCACACGATGATGCGAGAATCACTGCTCGTCATGTGTTCGATGCGAACAGCAGCATGAATGGCGGCTGCGCGTTCTCGCATGACGCGGATGATTTCGTGCTGCTGCATTTCATCCGTACCGTTCGAACCGTCGTTTTTGCTGATGATGGCCAGCTCTATGTCGTCGGATGTCTGATGCAGCCGGATGGCGACCGGCTGGCCTTGTGTGCGACGCACGGCGCTCTGAATGGCGTCGACCGCGATGCGATACAGCACTTCCTTTTGCATGAGTGAAAGCTGTGGCTCTTCTTGCGGGGCGTCGAAGCGAATGCGCGTCGACGTATGCGTGTGCAGCAGCTCGATTTGCATCTGCAGTGCACCGATGATGCCGACCGTTTCGAGTCTTTCCGGGCGCAGCGTAAAAATCAACGACCGTATCTGGGCCAGCGCCGTTCCCGCGAGGTTGCTCGAATATTCCAGCGCGTCGCGCGATTCCTGTGGCGCATGCGTAATCTGATGCAAGGCTGTCCGCGTTCCAAGGACGATGCCGTACAACGACTGTGATACCGAATCGTGCAGTTCGCGCGCCAGTCGACTGCGTTCGGCTGTGACCAGCGCCTGACTGGCCGCTTCCCGCAGATGAGCGGCGTCGATGGCAGTGGCGACCTGATTGGCGAATCCCATGCACACTTCTGTGGCGTGTGCGTCGTAGTAGCCGGTTGCCGTGTGTCCGATCGCCAGAAAACCACGGTACTGGCCGCGCACGATCAACGGCACGGCGAGCAGCGAGCCGCTGATCGCCGGCGAAATCTTCCGTAAATCTGCGATGACGATCGGCCCGCGCATCTCGAAGACCGATCGTTCGTACGCCGGATGTGCGGCGAACTGCGCGTGCACCATGCTGCTGTCTCCGAGTGAGCCTTCACTGAAGATCGTGCGTACGGTTTTTCCCTCGATCAGGCAGATCGAAGCGCAGTTGAATTCGATGATCTCGCGCAGGCTGTCCACCAGCGTCTTCAGGAGATCCGTCATGTCCTGCGGCATCGTCACGGCGCGGCTGATTTCCAGCAGCTTCGTGTGCTCGAGCACGTTCTTTTGCAGGTCGTTCTGGGCTGCGGTCAGCTCGTCGTTCGCCAGGCTGAGCGCCTGAATCGTCGTCGTGTAGCGCAGATAGTAGATCCGCAGCCAGAGCACGATCGCGACGGTGAAATAAATGGACAGGACGGTGTTCGTGAACGTGATCGCAATCTTTGGCGCGTCTGATGTGATGAGCAATCCATATCGTGCAAACGCCTCACGCAGATCGTTCTCGAAACGCACGAACGGCGTAATGCCGATTTGTATGATGCCGGCGCGTGTGCCTTCGCTGGCCGCAAGAATGACGAGCATGAGCACGAGCGTCAATATCGAGCTTGTCACGATGATGTGCTGGGAAGATCTCGTCGGAGACAGTGAGCGCAGCAGGCCGTCGACGATCGCCAGAGCGCCGACCACGGCGAAGGCAGGAAAGATCAGCACTGTTGCGGTGATGGCGATCATGCTGGTCCATGCGATGCCTGTCCGCAGGGCATCGTTGCTGATTCTCTTGGCGTATGCATCCAGCGCGACGAAGGCGAGGAAAATCGCACTCGCCGCCGTGTGTGCGATGGCGTTGAAATTGCGGTAATACAGGAGCCCGACGGCTGAGATCGCGAAACCGGCGATGGCGATGGCGACCGCTCGATCGGTGCGCAGCGGGAACCGAAGGTCGTTTGCGTTTTGCGCGACCGTGCCGGTGGTAGTGGGAGTTGTGCCGGAGACCAAAAAGACACCACGGCAGGCCCGAGCGAACGTCTTCGCTCGGGCCTGATGCGCGCAGACTAGCTGGTGAATGTCAGAGAGGTCACGCTGGCGGCCGGCACGACGACGACGTCGCCGCTGTGCTCGGAGTGCGTCAGCGTCGCCTGCGTCGCTTCCGTCGATGCGGCGACGAGCTGCTGTTGCTGCGCCGCACCGAGGCCGCGCACGCGCACCGCGAGCGGTTCGCTGCGATGGCGGTTCGTCAGCGTCAGCGTGATGCGTCCGTCGCGTCGCGAGGCGCTGGCGCTCAGATACGGCAGCCGCGCCGGCGGCTGCGTGGCGGCGAAGGCCGGCTCACCGCGCGAGGCGGGCAGCTCGCGCTCCGGGTTTTCTTCGAAGGCGATGCGCAGCGCCGTGCCGCCGCGATGCGCCGCGTACAACGCGAACACCTCGCCCGTCGGCGTGACCTGCACGTCGTCGCCGTGCGTGTAAATCAGCGGCTGCAGCACGTTGGCGATCTGCGCCAGGTTGGCCATGGTGACGATGTCGCAATGGTCGTGGAAGACGTCGAGGGCCGCGGCCGCCGCCAGCGCGTCGCGCCACGTCGACGGCGCCTCGAACTGCGCATCCAGCTTCGCCTCGGCGTGCCATACGCCCCACTCGTCGAAGGCGATGCCCACGCGCTGGCCCGGCCGCCGTGACGAGCTGGTGTAGTACTCCAGCACGTTCTTCGCTTCCCGGATGTCGCCGTCGATCAGATGCGCGCCGTGCTGCAGCCGGTAGTAGGCTTCTTCGCTCGCGTCGAGCGCCGATCCGGCGCCCCAGTAGCGATGCAGCGACAGATGCTGCACCAGATCGAGATGGTCGCGCAGCGTCTCGATCACGCGCAGGTTCCAGTCGCGCCGATTGCGGTCGTGGCCGACGGCGACGAGCTCCGTCGTCGGGTCGGTGCGCTTGACCATCGTGGCGTAGCGGCGGTACTCGTGCGCGTAGTGCACCGGGTCGAAATTGCCGCCGCAGCCCCAGCTCTCGTTGCCGATGCCCCAGTACTTTACGTTCATCGGGGCCGGGTGGCCGTTGGCGCCGCGCTCGCGCGTCAGCGCCGTGTCGAACGTCCCGTTGCAGTAATCGACCCAGTCCGCCATCTCCTGCACCGTGCCCGAACCCATGTTGCCGGCGAGATACGGCTCGGCGCCGATGGCTTGGCACAGCGCGATGAACTCGTGCGTGCCGATGCGGTTGTTGTCGACGACGCGTTCGCCGCAGCTTTCGGCGTAGCGCAGCGGGCGCGCCTCGGCCGGGCCGATGCCGTCGCGCCAGTGATACAGGTCGGCGAAGCAGCCGCCCGGCCAGCGCAGAATCGGCACGCCGATGCGGCGCAGCGCCGCAACCACCTGCGGACGCGGTTTGCCGTTGCGATCCCACAGGCCGTCGTAGCAGCAGCGCCCCAGGTGTTCGGCGAAATGCCCGTGCAGCAGCGGAGAAATTACGCCGATCGTCTCGTCGGAGAGAATGCGGATGGATGCGTTCATGTTGAGTGTCGTGAATATAGCGGCAGATTGGATTCAGTGCCCGATTCCTGCGCCGATTCGGTGTATAGTCACCGCCGATTAGTCAATCATGACTATACACGGGCAGCTTCTCCTCCTCGGGCTGGTGCGCGAACGCGCTCGGCACGGCTACGATCTCGTCGAATACGTAGAGCGGGCGATGAGCTCATGCATCGAGCTCAAACGGCCGACCGCCTATTTCCTTCTGGATAAGATGGCGCAGGCCGGGTGGCTGGAATCCGTGAGCGAGCGAAGTGGGCGTCGCCCGGCGCGCCGCGTGTATCGCCTCACTGCGGCCGGCGAGGAGGAATTCCAGCGCCTGCTGCGCGAAAATCTGCGCGAGTTCGACGGCGGCGTCTTCCCCGGCGACATCGGGTTGACGTTCGTCGATTCCCTGCCGCGCTCGGAGGCGCTCGAGCTGCTGGCGCAGCGGCGTGCCGCGCTGCGCAGGCGGCAGGCGGCGGTCGACGCCGCGCCGCCGCATCCCGGTGCGCTGCAATGGACGATCGAACACGCGCGCCGGCACCTGCAGACCGAACTGCAGTGGCTGGATGAAGTCATGGCGGCGCTGGCGACGGATGTTCCGACGGGCGAAGCAAATCGTGTGGTGCAACGAGGCGACGTCGCCTCGTCATTCAACAATTCGCAATTCGAAAAATAGGAGAACCCAAAATGGATGTGATGGCTTTCGTGCAGACTTTTCACGGACACTGGCGCTGGATCGTGGCGCTCGTCGCCGTGGTGGCCGCGGTGAAATTCCTGCTCGGCATGGTGAACAAGAGCAAGGTGGCGCAGATCGACAAGACGATCGCCTCTGCGTTCGCCGGCGTCATGACGGTGCAGTTCGTGCTCGGCGTCGTCACGCTGCTCTGGAAGATCAGCCTCGGTGCGTTCGTCCCGGCGATTCACGCCGAGCACCTGACGTACGGCATCGTCGCGGTGGCACTCTCGCACATGATCCCGATGCGCAAGGACGACCGCCCGGACGCCGCTCGCTTTTCGCGCGGCTTTCTCTTCGTTCTGATCGCCGTCGTGCTGACGGTGCTCAGCGTCTTCCGCCTGCGCGGCGGATGGGTGTACTGATCGACCGTCGACGGCCGGCCGAGGCTGGCCGTCATCCTCGCACGATCGGCCCGGCGACTTCGAACGGCACGCGGATGCTCTGCAGCGGCTCGTCGTCGCCGAGCACCTCGATCAGCGCCAGCATCGGCGTGCCGCGCGCCAGGCGCGGCAGCCACATCGTCGGCGCCGGCTGTCGTTCCATCGACGACACCAGCGCCGTCTGTCGCACGACCTCGCCGGCGGTGTTCACGATGCATACATCGATCGAGGGGAATTCCTTGAACGCGCCGAACGTCATCTCGACCGTCACGCGCGTCCCGTCCGGCCACGGCATCACGCGATAGCGCTCGATGCGGGCGTCGCTCGGCGGCCGCTTCGGCAGGCGCGCATTGCCGTCGGCGTCGTCGTAGAACTGAATGTCGTCGGGCATGGTGGCGCTCATTATCGCCGGGTGGACATGGGGGCGACCGACCGGGGGCGACCGACCGGGGGCGACCCACCGGGGGCGACCGACCGGGCATGGGGCGACCCACCGGGTCGCCCCTACGCATTGCACTTTTCGTGGGTACCCGTGATACTCTTGCGACGACCATGATCAAGATCGCGGAATATATTCCTTCGAACGTGACGTCCCTGTGGAAGCTGGCCAAGCAGGCCGGCGTCGACTACGCCGTCGGCGGACTGCCGCTCGCCAGCGACTGCTTCACCGGCGAATCGCCGTACGATTACATGCCGCTGCTGCGCATGAAGAACCGCTACAACGACGGCGGCTTCGAGCTCAGCGTCATCGAGGCGCGCCCGCCGATGGACAAGCTCATGCGCGGCTTGCCCGGCCGTGATCAGGAGCTCGAATGGTGCATCAAGCTCGTCGAGAACATGGGCAAGCTCGGCATCCCGGTGTGGTGCTACGCATGGATGGCCGTCATGAACTGGACGCGCACCAGCACCAGCATGCCGTCGCGCGGCGGCTCGCTCGTCACCGCGTTCAACCTCGCCGATTATGAGAAGGGCCCGCCCAACCCGGCCGTCGCCGAGGAAGATTTGTGGGCGAACCTGAAGTACTTCCTCGATGCGCTGCTGCCGGTGGCCGAGAAGGCCGGCGTCAAGCTCAGCGCGCACCCGGACGATCCGCCCATGTCGCCGCTGCGCGGCGTCGGCCGCATCCTCACCAGCGTCGACAACTTCCAGCGCGTCGTCGATATGAAGCCGAGCGAATACAACACGGTCACGCTCTGCCAGGGCAACTTCACCCTGATGACCGACGACCTGCCGGGCGCGATCCGCAAATTCGGCGCGCAGAATAAGATCAGCTTCGTGCACTTCCGCGACGTGATCGGCGACGTGACGAACTTCAGCGAGGCGTGGCACGACGCCGGCAAGACCGACATGTACGCCTGCCTCGAGGCGTATCGCGACATCGGCTTCGAGGGCGTGCTGCGCCCGGATCATGTGCCGACCGTCGAAGGCGACAGCAACGACAACGCCGGCTATTCGGCGTTCGGACGCCTGTTCGCCATCGGCTACATCCGCGGCCTGATCGAAGGCGTGTATCGGTAGAGACGTATCATGCGCATCGCCGTCACCGGATCCCGCGGCCGCATCGGCTCGCACGTATATCGGCAGATCGTCGCTGCCGGCCACGAGGCACTCGGCATCGATCTGCCGGCGCGCGCCGACGACCAGAACTACATCTGCGCCGACGTCACCGACTTCGGCGCGGTCGTCGACGCGCTGCACGGCTGCGACGCCGTCGTGCATCTGGCTGCCATCCCCGACTCGCGTCTCGTCGCCTCGTCGAAGACGTTCGTGTCGAACATGGCCGGCGTCTGGAACATCTACGAGGCCTGTCGCGTGCTCGGCATCCGCCGCGCCGTGTTCGCCTCGACGATCCAGGCGCTCATCTCGTCCGTGCGCCGCAACCCGACCGAGTTCCGCTACTTCCCCGTGGACGAAGCGCACGAACTCGACCCGCAGAGCGACTACTCGCTTTCCAAGGCGCTCGGCGAGCAGGTCGGCGCCATGTTCGCCAAGCACTACGGCCTGACGGTCGTCAGCCTGCGCTTCATGTGGGTGACGTCGCCGGAGGACATGAACGTGCTGCCGACCGAGCGGCCGACGGATTCCTGGCATCCGGCGCTGTACGCCTACTGCGACGTGCGCGACACCGCGCGCGCCTGCCTGCTGGCGGCGACGGTCGACCTGCCGCCGAATTCGCACACCGCGGCGTTCGTCACTGCGCGCGATACGTGGGTGACGACGCCGTCGGCGCAGATGGTGGCCGAACACTTTCCGAACGCGGCGGACCGCGGCCTGCGCGGCTTCGACGCGCTGATCAGCGGCGAAACCGCGCGGCGCGTGCTCGGCTTCGAGCCGGAGTTCAGCTGCCGCGACGGCAAGTCCGGCGCTTAAGATCCTTCGATGATGCGGATCGCCGCGCGCATGTAGCCGAGTGCGTAGGCCATGCCGGCGTGCCACGGCGCCGCGCACGACATCGACGGCGTGTGGTCGGGAATCAGCACGCCGTCGTAGCCGTTCTTGTGCAGCACGCGCAGCGCGCGCACCATGTCGACGTCGCCCTCGTCGACGAAGACTTCGACGTAATTCGGCACTTTGCCCCGCACGTTGCGGAAGTGGATGTAGCCGATGCGCCCGGTCGCCGCGTAGCGATCGATCACGTCGTACATGTCCGCATCCTGCGGGTCGTCCATCTCCGTCAGCGTGCCGATGCAGAATTCCATGCCGTTCTTCGGGCTCGGGTAAATGTCCAGCACGCGCTGGTAGAGCGACGGCCGATTCACCAGCCGCGCGCTGCCGCGAATCGTCGGCATCGGCGGGTCGTCCGGGTGCAGCGCCATCATCACGCCCGATTCCTCGGCGACCGGCATGATCACCTGCAGGAATTCGGTCAGCCGCCCCCACAGCTCCTCGTGCGTCACCGGCCGCATCGGGCGGTTCGGCGCGCTCGGGTCGTAGATCATGTTCCAGACCATGCCCTCGGGGATCGGCTGCTCGACGTCGTAGCCGAACGCCACGGTGCCGGCGCCGCCGCGCGCGTCGTTCACCGGCGTCAGCCCCCAGACGCCGCCGATGCTGAAGTTGTAGCCCATGACGCGGATGCCGGCCTTGCCGACGGCGCGGATCATCTGCTTGACGTCCTCGAGCTGCTGCGCTTTCTTCGGCCCGTCGAGCAGGATGTCGTGCCAGTGGCACGGGTTGAAATTCTCGAGCGCCTCGAGCGTGAGCCCCTCGGCGGCCATGGCGGATTTCAGATCGCGCAGCTCTTCGTACGTCCACGGTGGCCGCGGATCGGCCAGCATGCCGCCGAATTCGGCCTTGCTGCCGGGCGCGCGTTCCGCCGGAATGTACTTCGTCAGGTGCGCCACGATATGCGTGGCGCCGGCCTGGCGGGCGAAGCGATAGTTGTCGCGCGTGAACGTATGCGGATTCAGACCGAGTCCGAGCTTCATCATGATGCCGAATGCTAGCGGCGAATGTGATTTCACAAAAGCTGCCTCGGCCTCATAATCTGCGCGCTATGAAGATCGTCATCACAGGCTGCAAGGGCCGCATCGGCGGCACGGTGCTCGAGTACGTGCGTTCGCAGGGCGTCGACGTGCTCGGCGTCGACGCGGTCGGCATCGGCAATTTCGTCGACTACATTCACGCCGACATGACCGACCTGGCGCAGGTCTACGATGTGCTGCACGGCGCCGACGCGGTGATTCACCTGGCGGCGATTCGTGATCCGCGCCTGTTCACCGCCCAGAAGACGTTCATGACGAATGTGGGCAGCACCTACAACGTGCTGCTGGCGGCCACGCATCTGAACATTCGGCGCGTGGTGCTGGCGTCGACGATTCAGCTGACGCACGTGGTGCGCCCGCGCACGCCGCTGGATTTCAAATATTTCCCGCTCGACGAAGCGCATCCGCTCAGCCCGCACGACGAATACACGCAGTCGAAGCAGGTCGGCGAAGTGCTGGCCGATTCGTTCGCCGCGCATTACGGGCTGTCGATCGTGTCGCTGCGCTACACCGGCGTGACGCTGCCGGATGCGTGGGCGACGCTGCCGCGCAAGGCGCCGCCGCCGGCCGCGCGCGCGCCGTATCCGCATTACGTGCACGTCGAAGACGCTGCGCGCTGCTCGTACCTCGCCGCCGTCGCCGATCTGCCGCCCAGCTCGCACACGCGTGCGTTCGTCACCGCCGAGGACACCGCGCTCGACATGCCCTCCGAAGAATGGATCGCGCGCTATTTCCCGAACGCCGAACGCCGCGAAAAATTCGACGGCGTCGAGTCGCTGGTCAGCGGCCGTGCCGCGCGCGAAAAACTGGGCTTCGTGGCGCGTCACACGTGGAGAGGGGAGAGTGGGGAGAGTGATAGTTGATAGTGATAGTGGATAGTGGGAGCACCTCACTATCACTATCGACTATCACTCTGCACTCCGTGCCCACTACAATCCACTAAGCGATGACTACCACGAACATGACTGCGCTCGGTGCGCGCGCGAAGGCAGCCTCGCGGCAGCTGGCGCGTGTCCGCACCGCACAGAAGAACGCCGCGCTGCTCTCGCTCGCCGACGGACTGGCGGAGCACGAGGCCGACATCCTCGCCGCCAACGCCGTCGACGTGGCGAACGCCCGCGCGCGCGGCGTCGAGCCGTATTTCGTCGATCGGCTGACGCTCACGCCGCAGCGCCTGGCCGCCATCGCCGCTGATGTGCGCAGCGTCGCCGCGCTGCCGGACCCGGTCGGTGAACAGTTCGATCACGCGCGCATGCCCAACGGCCTGCGCCTGCACAAGCGCCGCATCCCGCTCGGCGTGATCGGCGTGATCTACGAGAGCCGCCCGAACGTGACGATCGATATCACCGCGCTGTGTCTGAAAAGCGGCAATGCGGCGATCCTGCGCGGCGGCAGCGACAACGTCAACAGCAATCTTGCGCTGATGCGCGTGGTGAGCGCCGCGCTCGCTGCGCACGATCTGCCGGCCGACGCCGTCCTGCTGATCGAAGACGCCGACCGTGCGCGCATCCTCGAGCTGCTCAGGCTGAACGACTTCGTCGACCTGATCATTCCGCGCGGCGGCGCGAATCTGCACAAGCTGTGCCGCGAGAACAGCACGATTCCGGTCATCACCGGCGGCATGGGGATCAACCATGTGTACGTCGACGAAACGGCCGACCTGCAGATCGCCGTAGATGTGATCTACAACGCCAAGGTCAGCAAGCCGACGGTGTGCAACGCGCTCGGCACGGTGCTGGTGCAGCGCGAGATTGCGCCGGCGCTGCTGCCGCGCATGGCGGAAAAGCTGGCGGAGAAGCTGGTCGAGCTGCGCTGCGACGCGCGCGCGGCGGCGCTGCTCGGGCCGCAGCCGCCGGTGAAGTGCACGGCGGCGCAGCCGGGCGACTGGGATACCGAGTGGCTGTCGCTCGTGCTCGGCGTGTGCGTGGTCGATTCGTTCGACGAAGCGCTGGCCTTCATCGAGGCGCACTCGCTCGAACACTCCGACGGCATCGTGTCGAACCGCGCCGACAACATCGCGCGCTTCCTGAACGAGGTGCAGTCGAGCGCGGTGTTCGTCAACTGCAGCACGCGCTTCAACGACGGCGGCCAGTTCGGCCTCGGCGCCGAAGTCGCCGTCAGCACGCAGCGCATCCACGCCCGCGGGCCGATGGGCCTGCGCGAACTCACCAGCTACAAATGGGTGTGCGAGGGCGAGGGGCAGGTGAGGGAGTAGCGGAGAGTGATAGTAGATAGTGGATAGTGATAGTGGGCGAACGGCGTCCACTATCACTATCCACTATCACTATCCACTATTACTATCCACTATCACTCTCTACTACTCCCCCGCCAGCACCCGTCTCGTATTGACCGTCCACTGCTCGATCGTGCGCAGCCGGTCGGCGGGGTAGATCATCGGGCCGACTTCGACGTTGCGCACGCGCGTGGAGAGCACGTACTGATACGTCGGGTAGTAGAGCACCAGAGCGGGCAGGTCGGCGCTGAAGATTTCCTGGAACTGCGCGTAGGCGGCGGCGCGCGCGGTGCGGTCGACGCTGGCGTGTGCGTCGGCCAGTAGCTTGTTGGCGTCGGCGTTGTCCCAGCCGGTGAAATTCTTGCCGGTCTGCGCCTGTGAGCCGTGCCAGAGCGAGAACGGGTCGGGATCGCCGTCCATGAGGATTTCGACGAGCGCGATCTGGAACTGGCGCGGCTGCAGCGAGCCGCGCAGCAGGTTGCGCACCGGCTGCACGAGGACGGGGATGCCGAGTTCGCGCCATTGCTGCGCGGCCAGTTCGGCTACGGCGCGCCCGGCGGCGGTGTCCGGCGCGGTGAGCGTGAAGCCGAGCGGCTCGCCGTCCTTCTGCCAGACGGCGTCGGCCGACGTCGAGGCGGACCGCAGTTCGTAGCCTGCACCCTCGAGCAATGCGCGCGCGCGGGCCAGGTCGCGCGAGTACACGCGCACGTTCGGGCTGAACGCCCAGCTGTCCGCCAGGAACGGTGTGTGCGCGATCACGGCGCGCCCGCCGAGCGCATCGCGAATGAGCGCATCACGATCGAGTGCCAGCATGAGCGCCTGGCGCACGGCTGGATCTCCGAGGAAAGTCGCGCCGCTGTCTTTGCGCAGGTTGAAGAAGAATGCGGCGTAGCGCGCCTGGGGCATCGAGTACACCGCAGTGTCGTTCTGCGTGCGCAGCCGATCGACGTCCGCCGGGGGCGCGGCGGCCATGGCGTCGATGTCGCGGTTGCGGAAGGCGTCGACCATGGTCTGCGCCGTCGTGAAGTAGCGGAAGATCAGGCGAGCCAGCTGCGGCTTGCCGCCGCTGTACGTCGGGGACGGCTCCAGCGTGACGGCGTCGATGCGGCCGTCGCTGGTGGCCACTTCGACGATGCGCCACGGACCGTTGCCCTTCGGCTGCAGGTTGAACGGCAGGCGCGCCAGGTCGGCAGCGGCCGTCCCGGACAAGACGTGCTGCGGCAGCAGCCCGATCGCCGTGAAATCCAGGAAGCGCGCCGACGGCTCGGACAGCTCGAAGCGCACCGTGACGTCGTCGACTTTCGCGATGCGCACCGCTTGCCAGAGCCGCTGCAGATTGGGGTCGCCCGGAAAATTCTGATCCTGCAGCAGCGCCGTGGTGAACATCACGTCGTCGGCGCTGACGGGCGTGCCGTCTTCCCAGCGTGCGTCGCCGCGAATGCGCGCGGTGATCGTCGAAGCGTTGTTGACGACGACGTCCGCCAGGTCGGGCACCACTTCGCCGCTGGCGTCGAGCCGTGTCAGCCCGCGGAAGACCAGCCGACACAAATCGTTGTCGACGCTCGTGGGCTGGCAGAGCAGCGGGTTGATCGCCTGCGGCGCTCCGACGACGCCTTCGGTGTAGACGCCGCCGGGGGCGGGCACCAGCACCGTGTTGCGCGGGATGACGAACTGAAAGACGAAGAAGATGATCGCCGCAACGCCCGCGACCAGCAGAATCAGCGGAAGCCGGAGCGTGCGCACGGGGCTAGTTGGCGGCGCTCAGGATCACGTTGACGATGGCCAGACCGAAAAAGGCGATGGCGATGAAAATCGTGATCGTGAAAAGCAACCGATCGACGCCGCGGCGCGTCTGATACACGCCCTGCTGGCCGCCGAAGACGCCGCCGAGTTCCTCGCCCTTGCTCTGCAACAACACGCCGGCGGTGAGCGCAATGGCCAGCACGATCTGGGCGATGCCCAGGAAGGTGTTCAACATAGTGGGGGGAGTATACCGGAGGGGAGAGGTGGATAGTGATAGTGGATAGTGATAGTGGATAGTGATAGTGGATAGTGATAGTGGATAGTCATAGTGGGCAGGCTCAACTATCACTATCCACTCTCCACTATCACTCCCTCACAGCCTGACCCTGCGAAACCCCTCCGCCAGCCACAGCGAGCCGTCGGCGCGGAAGCGGGCCAGGCCCTGGCGCAGGCGATCGCCGACGCCGTCCGGGTTTTTCACCTGCGAGACGTGGGCGCGCACGGCGCGAATTTTGGCGTCGACGAAATCGGTCACGTCGACGAGGTGATTGGGCTGCGTGGTGCCGGCGAACCAGATCTCGCGCGGGCCGTGCGGTTCGAAGCCGGCGTCGAGCAGGTCGGGGAAGAACATGCGATTGCCGGCGGCCGGAAAGATCGCGTCGCACACGGCCATGCCCATGACGCGATGGTCGTTGTGGTTCACGCGCAGCGCGCCGTAATGCAGCGTCTGCGGGTCGGTCGTGACGACCCGATCGGCGCGGAAGCGACGCACCTCGCGCGCGATGTCGCGCTGCAGCGCAAGGGTATTGACCAGCTCGCCGTCCACGTGCGGGAGGAAGTGCACGTCGACAACGCCGAGAGCGGCGGCGGCGGCGCGTTGTTCGGCCTGGCGCATGGCGATCAGCTGCGCGGCGCCGATCGAAGGATCATCGTTGCCTTTGCTGCCGTCGGTGACGAGCACGTAGCGCACGGCGTGCCCTTCGGCGCACCAGCGCGCGATGGTCCCCCCGCAGAAGAATTCCGGGTCATCCGGATGAGCGACGATGACGAGGATGTTCATGCCTGAGGATCCTGTCGCGGCGGGGCGGAATCGTCGGCGTTCGTGGACGGCGGGCGCTGCGGGCGCGGCGCGTCGCGCCGGGCGAGCGGCCGGCGCTGCTGCTGCTGTGGCGGCCCTCCGCGTTGCTGCTGCTGCGGTCCACGTTGATTCTGATCACGGCGCTCCGATCGCTCCGGTCGCTCGCGGCGCTCGTTCGATTCCGGCCGCGGCGCATCGCGCCGGGCGTCGCCTTCGCCGCCCTGCTGCTGCTGCTGCTGCGCCTTGTGCTTGAGCTGCCGCCGCACTTCGTCGCGCCGCTCCTGGCGCTGCTGCTGCTGCGCCTTGACTTTTTCCTGGCGCGCGCGGATTTGTGCATCGCGCTGCGGGTCGCGCACGCGCGGGGCGGGCGCGGCCTGCTCGTTCGCCGCCGCCTCGCTCGTCGGCGGCGCGCCCTGCGATTCCTTCGCATCCTTCGCGTCCTTCGCGCCCTTGCGGCCGCAGTCGCAGCCGCCGCCTTCGTGCTTGTCGCACGTGCCGCTCATCGCCTTTTCCTGCAGGCGGCGCAGCTCTTCCAACGGCGTGAGCTGCTCTCGATGAAAGATCATCTCGCGCGCCTCCGGGCCGTCTCCCAGCCGGACTTTCACGCTGTCGCGCAGATGCAGAATTTCGACGACCTTGCCTTCGCCCATCGGCGTGCCGATGACGCTCTTCACTTTCGGCAGCGCGCTGCGCGCGGCGACATACTGTTCGAACTCGTACACCAGGCAGCAGCGCAGCCGGCCGCACATGCCGGTGATGTCGTGCGGGTTCAGGCTGAGGTTCTGTTCCTTGGCGTGCTTGATCGAAATCGGGCTGAATTCCGTGAGGAAGCGCGAACAGCAGCGCTCCTCGATGCCGCAGGCGCCGAGCCCGCCGAGCAGCTTGGCGACTTCGCGCGGGCTGATCTGTCGGAACTCCAGGCGCGCACGATACAGATGGCTCATGCGCTCGCGCAGCGCGCCGACCTCGATGCGTTCTTCCTCATCGCTGGAGAACAGAAACGTCAGCGTCTGTCCGTCGAAGGAATACTCGGCGCGCACGATCTTGATCGGCAGGCGCAGGCCGGCGCTTTCGGCGCGGCAGGCGATCATCGCCTCGAGCTCGCGGTTCTCGTAGTAGTGCCGCATCGCCATGTCGCGGCCGGTGGCCATGCGCTCGATGCGCTTGTACGGGCCGCCGTGCGCGCGCGGCGGCTTCAGCGTGGCCACCTGGCCCATCTGTCGGCCGCGTGCGGTGTCGACGATGACCCACTGCCCGGGCTTCAGGTTCGGAAACCCGGACGCGTTGTAGTGATACACCTTGCCGACCGGCTGAAAGCGGATGCCGATGATGGGCTCTCCGTGTCCGCTGCGCGGCGCTGGAGGCTGCACTCCGGTCCACTCCGGAGAATCGAACATCGAGGGTTCGATGGCTGCTTGTTTCGTCTGAGGGGTGACTGATTCTGCTTCGTTCATTGTGGGGCGTGCGGGGGATTGTATAGGGAAGAGGAGAGAGGGAAGAGGAGAGAGGGAAGAGGAGAGAGGGAAGAGGGGAGAGGGAAGAGGGGAGAGGGAAGAGGGGAGAGGAGAGAGGGAAGAGGGGAGAGGGGAGAGGGAAGAGGGGAGAGGGGAGAGGGGCATCCGCCGTTAGGG